>JAHFSN010000064.1 GCA_023265735.1 Spirochaetaceae bacterium
CCAGGGCCTGGCGAAGCTCCTTCTCAATCCTCCGGGAGGCCCCGGCCAGGAAGAACCTCCAGCCCACCCGGCCCAGGGCCACAAACACCGACGTCAGGGCCAGCCAGCCGACAATGCCCAGGATAAAGGACTGATCAGGATGCCCCGCGGCCAGATGATTCACCGCGGCTTTGAGCCATTGGGGTATCAGGAGCTGACCCGTGTTGGTGACCAGGAGACAGGCAATTCCCAGGGCGTAAAACCCCGCGTAACGTTTCAAGTAGGGCAGCAGGGAGGCAAAGGTTCGGAACATCGTCCCGCCAATATACCCAAAAAGCCCTCTTCGGGCACCCAACCGCCTTGACAGATGGGGCGCGCCTTTGATAATTTCTCTAGCTGTTGTAATACATTATTTCCCTTGAGGAGAATTCCTTGGCCAATTCCCGTTCTGCCAAAAAGCGCATCCGTCAGAATACGACGCGCCGCATCGCTAACAAATCTTATAAGAGCATGGTCCGGACCACCGTCAAAACCTTTGAGAACCTCGTGAAGGACGCCGACAAGGTGACCGCCAACGAGAAGTTCATCAAGGTCCAGAAGGTGCTGGATACCGCTTCCCGGAAAGGCTACCTGCACAAGAATACCGTGGCCCGCAAGCTTTCCCGCCTCTCGAAACGTCTCGCGGCTGTTAAAGCCTAAGTTTTCAACCTTTCCTTCGAGGAGTTCTCGTGTCCACGCCAAAGTTGACCAAGGCTGAGATCATCGAGGCCATTTTTGAAAAGACACAGGTGAATCGCAAGACCATCCACGCGGTGGTTGACCAGTTCTTCGACGAAGTGAAGCTGGCCCTCATGGAGGACCGGGTTGTCGAGCTCCGGGGATTCGGCACCTTTGAAATCCGGACCCGCAAAGGCCGGGAGAAGGCCCGCAATCCCAAGACCGGGGAAGTCGTACCCGTCCAGAACCATGGGGTTACGGTCTTCCGGCCCGGAAAGGACCTGAAGAAGAAGACCTGGGAACTCCGGGAATAGTTCGGCATCCCGTGCTCGATTTCTTCGTCTTGGCGGCGGGAACCCTGGTTCCCGTCCTCGCCTGGCCGAACGAGTTCTTCGCCGGCTGCCCGTTCCTCGGGCCCTTCATCCTCCTTCCCGTCTTCTGGTTCACAGCCCGGCACAAGCTAGGAGCGTCCGCCCTCGGCGGAGCGCTGTGGATCGTCCTGGTTACCCTCCTTTCCCAATTCTGGCTTCTCCAATTTCATCCCCTGGCCTTCCCGGCCGTCCTCCTGTTCCAAGTTCCCTGGTACGCGGCGGCTTTTCTGGCGTCCTCCTTTCTATGGCGGTGCTTTCCCCGGCGGGGAGTGTGGGCCCAGGCGGCCCTGTGGACGGTCTTCGAGTTCGCGAGGGTCCAGGGATTCTTTTCGTATCCCTACGGGTCCGTGGCGTCGAGCCTGTGGTCTTGGCCCCTGAGCTTCCAGAGCGCCGACCTGATCGGCACCTCGGGCCTGACCTACCTGCTGGCTTGGGCGGCGGCGTGGGGCGCCGCCTTCTTGTCCCAGGAAGGGGACCGGAGGCGGCTCCTGGTCGACTTGGTCCTGGGTCTGGGGCTTGTGGCCCTCAATTTCGGCTACGGGGTCTGGAAATGGACCGAGTCCGGTGGCGCCGTCTGGCGGCCGGCCCTGGTCCAGCAGGACCAGGACCCCTGGAAGGGTGGGGCGTCCGCCTACGAGTCGGGCTTTGAGAGGCTGGAGACCCTTTCCAGGACGGCCCTGGAGGGGCACCCCGATGCGGTGGTCTGGTCGGAAACGGCGTTTGTGCCTTCGGTCGAGTTTCACCACCGTTACCACGAGAACCCCGAAAGCCTGCAGCTGGTCCGCCGGCTCGAGACCTTCCTTTCGACCACCAGTGTTCCTTTTCTGGTGGGGAACGACCATCGCGAAAAGGCCGAAGACGGGACCATCCGGGACTACAACGCGGTGCTGGCCTGGAACTCCGGGTGGTCCGGTCGGTACGAGAAGAATCGATTGGTGCCGTTCACCGAGTCCTTTCCTTATAAAAAGGAGCTCCCCTGGGTCTTTCAGTGGCTCAAAGACGCCGATACGCATTTCTGGGAACCCGGCCGGGGGCACCACGTGCTCCGGGTCGGGTCCGTACCGGTGGGCACTCCCGTTTGCTTCGAAGATGCCTTTCCCGAGGGCGCCCGGAACTTCAACCTCCAGGGAGCCTTGGCCTTGGTCAACCTGACCAATGACGCCTGGGCCCCGGGCACGGCGTCGCGTCTGCAGCACCTTTCCCTGGCCGTGTTTCGGGCGGTGGAGACCCGGATGCCCCTCGTCCGGGCCGGGAACGACGGGGCCACGGCCGCAGTGAGCCGCCGGGGGGAACTGTTGGCCCTCCTTCCCTTGGGGCCTCCGGCGGTCCTTCAGGCCGAAGTGAAGTTGGGAACCGGGGAACCTACGCTGTACTCGCGCCTAGGAGACTGGTTCCCCTGGGGTTTGGCCCTGACCCTCGTCGTCGCGTTGGGGTGGCGATTTCGTCCCGGGAACTGAAGTTGACAAGGCTAGGCAACTGTAGGACAATCGCAGTGGGGGATCGCCAGTGGAATTGAAAGGGAAAATCCTGATCGTCGACGATGAGCCGGTCAATCTCGACTTCTTCGACGTGATGCTTTCGCGTCTCGGTTTCCAGGTGGTCATGGCCGAGGATGGCGAAGAAGCCCTCGAGATGATCCAGCAGGATAAGCCGGATCTCATCATCCTCGACAACATCATGCCCAAAATGACGGGTTGGGAACTGACCAAGATTCTCAAGAAGAGCAAGGCCTACGAGCAGTTCCGCGACATTCCCATTGTTATGTTCTCCGCTATGGATGCCGTGAAGGACAAGATCGAGGGATTTGAACTGGGCATCGAGGACTACATCACCAAGCCGTTCAACTTTTCGGAAGTTCTGGCTCGAATTCGGGCGGTTCTTCGGAACAAGGAGCTGGCCCACCAAGTGGTCAACCGGGAGAGGCGCATCGCCCTGATCGAGAGCCTCAATAAGTCCCTGGTGTACTTCACCGACCATCTGGGGGGACCCATGGCCGAGCTGATTGCATCGGCCAAGGCCTTGGATATGACCCAGAAGGCCCGGGTGGAGATGTTCCGCGACCTGGTCCTGAAGGAAGGCGGCCAAGTTCTGGCGGCCCTCGAGGGCCTGAGGGAAGAAATTCAAGAGCTGAGGAGCGAGGGGGACAAACTGCGTCAATCCGACGTGTCCCTACGGGATCTTGAAGACAAGTTCCAAAAGCATTTCAACGGTTTGACCCACTGAAGTTCGGAGGCAGCTCATGATCACGGCGGAAAAGGAAGAGGTTCTTCGCTGGTTTGGTGAGGGAAGAAAGGCCTACAAGCTGATGGATTTTGCCAGGGCCAAAGAGTGTTTTGAGGCCGCATTGAAGATTGACCGAACCGACGGCCCCAGTGCCGTCTATCTGCAGCGTTGTCAGGAGCTGATCGAGAATCCCCCTCCCGAGGATTGGGACGGGGTTTTTGTCATGAAAACCAAATGAATCCAAAGAAAGATACGGAACTCGAAGAAGAAATTAAGACCGTCTTGGGACCGGAGACCGTGTTTCGCGGCACCCTCCGATTTCGCGATTCCTTGAAGATCCTGGGGCGTTGCGAGGGACGAATTGAATCCCCCGGCTTCCTGGTGATCGGCAAGGGCGCCGAAGTCCTTGCCGAAATCAAGGTCGGGTCCCTCGTGGTGTCCGGTACCATCAAGGGAAACGTGGAAGCCTCGGTCCAAACCGAGATCAGCTCCACGGGAAAGATCATCGGCAACCTGAGGACGGCCCAGCTTCGGGTAGAGGACGGGACGGTCTTCGAGGGCAAGGTCGAGATGCTCAAGAACTCCGACGGTTTGGACATCTTCCAGGCGACTCCCACCCAGCTGAAACAATCCCTTGAGACCCTCTGATAGCGTTTCGGAGTTTCATCGGTTCCTTCGTCGGCAGGGTCTGGTCTTTGCCTGCGCCGAATCGTGCACCGGAGGTCTGGTGGCCCGGGAGATGACAGCTTTGGCTGGCGCCTCTGAGGTCTTCTGGGGAGGCGTGGTCTCCTACTCGAACGAGGCGAAGGGGACCTTCCTCGGCGTCCCCGGAGCCCTGATCGGGCAGTACGGAGCGGTTTCCGGTCCCGTGGCCCTCGCCATGGTCCAGGGAATTGCGCGCCAGAGCGGGGCCAGCCTGTCCGCGTCCACGACGGGAATCGCCGGGCCCGAGGGAGGAAGTCCCGAGAAGCCCGTTGGAACGGTATGGTTTGGGCTTTCTGCGGTCCGAGACGGTCGGTCAGGGACGGTGGCCGTCAGCCACCGCTTCGAGGGAAGCCGGGCGAAAATTCAGCGCGAGGCCTCGCGGTGGGCCCGTAAGCTGGCTCGTTCCTGGTGGGAATCGGGGATGGAGCTTGACAGTCTTCGGTCCCTGGTCGATAATCATGGTAAGCCTTTCGTTGAGGCTTCCCACTCCCTTCCCGGTTACCTTTGAACCAAAAACAACCCCCTGTATGACATTTCAATTCTTCCGCTACCGAACACCTTGGAGGTGTCATGAGCACGACTGAAGGCGAATCCTTCCCTTTGAATCCCGAACAGACTCCCGCTCCGGAGGGTGCGGCAGCACCCAAGCGGCAACGGCGAAAGATCCGCGTGGAGCTCGTGAAGGACCAGGAAGAGTCCCCGGCCCCCGAGGCCCCGGCTCAGGGAGAAGCGCCTCTCCCATCCCCGATGGGAAACTCCGAAAACAAGTCCTTCCGCCATAAGAACAACGGAAATTCCGGTAATGGGAGCGGAAACGGGAATGGGAATCGTGACAGGGACCGGGACCGTGATCGGCAGGGTCGCGGGAACCGCGACCGTCACGACCAGCGGTTCGACCGCCAGGACCGCGGCGGGGCCGATCGGCTCGACCGTATGGATCCGCGGACCCGGGACCGCCTGGCTCAAGCCCGCCCCGAGAACTACACGTTCAACGAAAACCACCGCATCGTGATCAACGATTTGGCCGCCATGCGTATGGTGGATCTTCGGGAAAAGGCCGCCGAGTACGGCCTCAGCCACGAAGAGCTCAACGTCATGAAGAAGCAGGACATCATCTTCCAGGTGCTCAAGGCCCACTCGGATCAGCATGGGGTGGTTAATACCTACGGTGCCTTGGAAATCCTTCCCGACGGCTACGGCTTCCTCCGGTCCCCGCAGAATTCGTACTTGGCCGGCACCGACGACGTCTATATCAGCCCCAGCCAGATCCGCCTCTTCAACTTGAAGACCGGCGACACCGTCAGCGGCCAGATTCGGCCTCCCAAGGACGGCGAACGGTTCTTCGCCCTTCTCAAGGTTGACACCGTCAACTACGACGACCCGTCCGTGGCCCAGACCCGCATCAGCTTCGACAACCTCACGCCCCTGTACCCGGAAACCCGGCTCAACATGGAGACGGTTTCGGGGGACGTGAGCACCCGGCTCATCAACCTCTTCTGTCCCATCGGCAAGGGAAGCCGCGGCCTCATCGTCTCGCCTCCCCGGACGGGAAAGACGATTTTGATGCAGAAGATCGCCAACGCCATCACCGAGAACCACCCCGAGGTCTACCTCATCGTTCTGCTTATCGATGAGCGGCCCGAAGAGGTGACCGACATGCAGAGGTCGGTGAAGGGCGAGGTCATCGCCTCCACGTTCGACGAGCAGGCCAACCGCCATGTGCAGGTAGCCGAGATGGTCATGGAGAAGGCTCGCCGTCTGGTGGAGCACAAGAAGGATGTTGTCATCCTGCTGGACTCCATCACCCGGTTGGCCCGGGCGTACAACCAGACCGTGCCGACGTCGGGCAAGATCCTGTCGGGCGGTGTCGACTCGAATGCCCTCCACAAGCCCAAGCGGTTCTTTGGTGCGGCGCGAAACATCGAAGGGGGCGGCAGCCTCACCATCGTGGCCACGGCGCTCATCGACACCGGAAGCCGCATGGACGAGGTCATCTTTGAAGAGTTCAAAGGTACCGGCAACATGGAAATCATCCTGGACCGGAAGCTGTCGGACCGCCGGCTGTTCCCCGCCATCAGCGTGAAGAAATCCGGAACGCGCAAGGAAGAACTTCTGCTGACCGAAGAGGAAATGAACAAGCTCTGGGTGCTGCGCAAGGTTCTCAACCCCATGGAAGACCAGGAGATCAGCGAACTCCTTATCGACAAGATGCGCAAGACCAAGAACAACGATGCGTTCCTGAAGTCCATGAACAACGGCTAACGCCAACCGGTAGGTTCAGGGAGCCAGAGACTTGAGCTCCCGGGCGGCCCAGAACGCGTACTTGCTTCGCAGTGGCTCACCGGCGATCTTGGCCCAAGCTTCCTTCGCATCGGGGAGATGCCCCTTGCGCTTGGCGTTCTTTCCCACAAACCAGTCGGCGGCACTTCGGATGTAGAATTCCTTGGTGTCGGCCAGATCCTGCCAAACTCTGTCGGCCTCGTCGTAGCGGCCCAAACTCTGGAGGGCCCAGGCCCGCTGAAACTGCACGGTCAGGCGCTCGTCGTCGGTGGAGGCCAGGGCTTGCCTGTCGATGAGCGCCAACTGACCGAGGGCCTTGTCAAAACTTCCGTACTCGCTCAGGGCCCGGGCAAAGTCCAGCTGGGCCAAAAACCGATTGGGATAGCGCTCGACGTACTTCTGACGAATCAGAAGGCCGGCCGCCGTCGTCTCTCTCTTCAAGGCCTCCTGGTAGCCGGTCTCGGTGTCCCGCATGTCGGGACCCGCGACGTAGGCGGCGAGCCCAGCCCCCGAGGCGTCGGGGCCCGGCTGGGAAGCGAAGGCCTTGAGGGGTTCCCTCCATCCATCCTGAGAGTCTTTCCAGAGCGTGAGGCCCCGATAGAGAAGAACCGCACGGCTTCCCATCCTCGAGTACGCGTCGATGGCATCCTTCCAATCGAGATTGAGCACAAAGACCAGGGCGGCGACCCGAAGACCGTCGCTGCCGGGGAGGGCCAGGAGCTGGCGGGCGTAGTCGAGGGCTCCGGAGGGGTCCCCCGCCCGGAAGGTGAGCTCGGCCAAGTCACCCCAGAGGTAGCTTCGCTGGGGGTCCAAACCCGGGACCCGCTTCCAGTAGGCTGCCACCGACCGGGCGCCCTCGGGGGTGAGCCGGTACTCGGATTCGACGGCGGGGTCCGCTTGGGGGTGGAAGATCGATTCGTCGTCCACCGGTTCCATCTTCTGGTACAGGAGGGAGGTGCCGGCCACGACCAAGGCGTCGGCATCGTTGGGGGATTGGGTCAGCACCGACTGGGCCAGGGCCCAGGCCTCGTCGGCCTTTCCCGCGTCAAGGAGACCCGAGGCTTGGGCGAGGAAGGCGGGGTCGGCCCCCGCGGCTGCGGCGGAGAGCCAGAGGACAACCGCCCCCAGAAGGCGATGGGTCATGAGGCCCTCCGGCGGGTCTGCATCGAAAGATCGCCCAGAAGCAGGAGAGTCAACACGAGCACCATCCAGTCGCCGAACAGGGTGTAGGGCGTCAGGACCCGCTTCTTCGCCAGGGGCACGTCGTAGACAAGGTACCCTTCCTGGAATGTGGGAAGGGGACCCGCCACGACCTGGCCCTTGGGATCGATCACGCTTGTGACTCCCGCGTTGCTAGACCGGACGAGGTAGACCCGGTTCTCCACCGCCCGGAACAGGGCCGCCACGTGGTGCTGAAACTGGCTGGAATCTCGACGTGACCAGGAGTCGTTGGTGAGGTTGACCAGCACCTCCGCCCCCTCTCGGACGAAGTTGGAATTGAGGCCGGGGAAGGCGTCCTCGAAGCAGATAGGGGTCGCAAACGCCATCGACTTGGCGGCCCCGGAAACGGGAATCTTGAAGATGGTCCACTGCCGGCCCAGTTCCCAGCTTCCGGAAATTCCCACCACAGACCGAAAGAACGATTTGACCAAGGGAACGTCCCAGAAGGGCACGTATTCGGCGAAGGGGACCTGCTGGACCTTTCCGTAGTAATCGACGATTTGGGCTTGGGGATTCATGAGGACGGTGGCGTTCACCCATCCGGTTTCCTGGTCGGGGTCCTGGGCGTAGGGATTTCCGAATAGCCACCAGGCGCGGTTGGACCGGATGGTTTTCAACAGAGGCGACTCAAAGGGACTCCTCTCGTAGAAGGGACGGTAGTACTGAAGGGGAAGCCTCAGAGACGTCTCACTCCAAACCACCAGATCAGGGTGGCCCACCCGCAGCGCTTTCTCACTATCCTTCACGGAGGTCCGCAAGGGGCCTAGGTCGTCGCCGCTGTTCCAGGGGTCCCCATT
>JAHFSN010000065.1 GCA_023265735.1 Spirochaetaceae bacterium
TTATAGGTGGCTTTTTGGGGTCCAATTCCCGACGTGGTATACGAGTAGGTGGCCTGACCGGTAAAGGCCTTGTAGCCGTATACGGCCCTGACCCCGAGGGACGCTGACATGGCGTCCGTGAACGCGTAGGCTCCCCCCAACGTAATTTGAGGGAAGAGGCTAGTTGCCTTGATGTTTGTATCAGTAACCGTCAGTCCCGTGGCAGTCGACGCCGCGCCGTATGCCGGAGCCAATTGAGTATTGAGCTTCTGAGCACCTTGGAGAATCATGAAGGGAACTCCGTCGTTGTACACCGCTGTGCCGCCTCCGGCGACGACGCCGAAGCTCAGAAGTCCCGCCCAGGCCCCAGCGTTGTAGATGACTTCCCCGCTGGGCAAGAAGAGAGTCGGCTCCGTGCTCTTGTAGTCCTTGTTGTAGCTTGTCCCCATGACCGCCGACGCGGACGAAGGCAAGACGAGATCATTCTCATACAGCTTAAAAATCGATTGATTCGAAAGCCCAAAGGTCCATCCCGGGGTCATGAAGACGGTTCCGGCGGGGTTGTAAATGGCTGCATCGGCGTCGAGGGACGCGTTTCGGCTGAAGGTGCGCAGGTAGTCGGCGCTCTGGTTGGACAGGTAGTCAACACTTCCCGCCATCAAGGTGCCCGCAGTCAACAGAGCCGCCAGCACCGCAAGAGATTTCTTCATGGTTCCTCCATAACTGAATCCAATTCAGGAATAGTTCAGTCATCAATTTGCTTATGCACGTTATACCCAGTCCTATGATTCGGCAAGTCAAAACCTTAGGGGAAATTAACTCTGGTGGGAGGATTGAGTTGGGAGCTAACGTGCCTCCAATTCGGTGCACAGCCCAAAGTCTTACGCGGCGGAGAAAAAGGGAGTTGGAACGGAAATTTGGAGTCGTCGATGGGTTCTTGGATCAAGGATCGGCAACGGTTCTGGTATGGATCGTAGAACGCGCTTGACGCTAGATTGATTCTGAGAAGAGAGTTAAGTGATGTCCTGCTAAGGTACCGGATTGGAGGCACGACATTGTTCCGCCAACCCGGCTTCCTTCACACGGTCTACAGGGCGATGCCGATCAGGTGGCCGATCCCATAGGTCACCGCCGCCGCGGCCACCCCAAAGAGGATTTGGCGGCATCCTCCCCACACCCAGTTGAGACCCGTGATGAGGGAGCTGATGAGGCCCAGGGCGAACAGGCCGATGGCCGAGAACGCCGCGCTGGCAACGACGCCTTCCCAGCCGTGCCAGAAGAAGTAGGGGAATACCGGGATGATGCCCCCGACCAGGCACAGCAGGAAGCTGGTGAACGCCGCTTCCCACGCCGAGCCTCCCAGTTCCTGGGGGTCGATGGCCAGTTCCTCCCGGGCCAGGGTGTCCAGGGCCGACGCCTTGTCCTGGAAGATCTGGTTGGCCATCATCTCGGCCTGGGCCCTATCGACGCCCTTGGCCTGGTAGATGAGGATGAGTTCTTCCTTCTCCTCTTCGGGGGCTTCTTCCAGTTCCTCCGCCTCGATCCTGAGCTGGTTCTGGTACAGCTCCCGGGCATTTTGAACCGAGAGCCATTCGCCCAAGGCCATGGACAGGGCGCAAGCGAGGAGTCCCGCGACCCCGGTGATCAGAATGATGGGACTGGCCACCCCGGCACCGGCCACGCCCATCACGATGCAGAACACGCTCACCAGCCCGTCGTTGGCCCCCAGCACACCGGCCCGAAGGGCGTTGCCCCCGGTGCGGTGCCGCCCCTCAAACCGGTCCACTTCGGCGCCCTCGAGTCCTGACCCCGACTTGGCCAGGTAGCTGAACACCCGGGCGTGGCTGCTCTCGTCCCGGACCAACGAGGGGATCTCGGCTTCGGACTGCCCCGCGTATTCCCCCGCGGCGCCCTTTTCGATGGACGCAATGAGGGGGATAACCGAACCCGCCCCAAGGCGTTTGGCCAGAAGGGCCAGGATCCGGGTCTTCACCCCAGGACGAAAGGGCCCCGGTTCCTTCCCCCCTTGGCGCAGCTTTCCCTCCCACAGGGCGACGTGCTTCTCCTCGTTGAGGGCCAGCTTTTCGTAGACTTCTTTCAGCTTGGGGTTGGGCTCGTTCTGGCCGAGCCGACGGTAGAGGTACACGGCCTCGCTTTCGGCCTGCCAGTTCGCCCGGAATCGGTGGAGGTCTTGTTTGTTCATGGGGCCAACGTAGCTCAGGGACGACGTGGAGGAAAAGAGGTCACTCGCGTCGATTCTTTCCCATGAGGCTGGCTCGCATGACGGGAGCCGCGCCGGGCCGCTTCTTTTTCAGGTCGGCCAGGGCCCGTTCCACCTTTCCCTGCTTGTGTTCTTCGGTCTCGAAGAGATCGCCCTGGCCGGGGCCCTGGGCTTCCAGGCGGCCCAGACCCACGCCGATCAACCTCACGGTTCGCCCCGGGGACCAGCGTTCGCCAAAGAGCTGACGCACCACCCGGTAGAGCTCGGTGGAGGAAACGACGGGCTGGGCCAGGGTGACCTGGGCGCTCACCGTGGTGAAGTCCGACCATCGCAGCTTCAGGTGGGGAGTCCGACTGGCCCAGCCCTCCTCCAGGGCCCGGAAGGCCACCTCGTGGCAGAGGGCCTTGAGGGTAGTTTCCAGGACTTCCAGCTCGGCCGTGTCTTCCGAATACGTCGTTTCAGCGGAAATCGAATGGCTTTGGGCCTCCCGGAAGGGGTTGTAGTCGGCCTGGCCCCGGCAGGCCAGGAAGAGAAATTCTGCGGCCCCGTCCCCCATCAGTCCCCGGAGCGCGTCCTTGGTCATGGCCCGCAGGGCGGCTACCGAGGTGATGCCGAAATTCTCGAGACGCTCCCGGGTCTTTCCCCCGGCGCCGTGGAGTTTCTTGAGGGGCAGGGCCTCCATGAATTCGTCGATTCCCTCGGGGGGAATGACGAAGAGGCCGTCCGGCTTTCCAAAGTCCGAGGCAATCTTGGCCAGGTACCAGGTCGGAGCGATGCCAATGCTCACCCGCAGGCCCGTGCTCTGGTGGATTTTCTCCTTGAGCGACCGGGCCAGGTCGACCTCTGGACCGAGGAGAGCCCTGGTCCCCGAAAGGTCGAGGTAGGCCTCGTCGACGGACATCTGGCGAAACCGGGGCGCCGTGGACCGGAGAAGGCCCATGACCTGCTGGCTGAGTTCATGATAGCGGTCCATCCGGGGCCGCACAAAGATCCCTTGGGGACAGAGCTGGAAGGCCTGCGAAATGGGAAGGGCCGACCTCACGCCAAACGCCCGGGCCTCGTAGGAACAGGTTGAAACCACCCCGCGACCCCCCGGCAGGGCTCCGACAATCACGGGCTTGCCCCTCCACTCGGGATGATCCAGCTGTTCCACCGACGCAAAGAACGCGTCGAGGTCGAGGTGAAAGAGCACCGGGGTCATCATGGCCCCAGGTCCAAGGAGTCGAAGAGTTCGATGCGCTGGGTAACCCGGTTCCAGGCCCGCACATGGAGGGTCGCTTCGGTTCCCCGGGGCAGGGTGAGCTGGACGACCAGGGGGAGCTGGGGTTCCCGCCCAATGACGATCTGGGCCGACGTGCCCTCGGCGTCGAGGACCGTGGGGAACGAGCAGTCGAAGATCGTAAGGGGTCCCCGGGATTGCAGGTCGAGGTCGACCTGTTCGGGGCTGAGGGAGCCTGTGAAGCGGATCGTCCAGACCGAACGGTTGAGGAATGCCGACCTTTCCACGTTCGTGGCCCACAGCCCAGCAGGCAGAGCCGGGGCCGGTCTTGCTGTGAGGTCAAGGATCCGGACCGCTGGCGCCGGCGTCGGGGCGGCCGAGGGCCCGATTCGGAGGACTAGTAGCCCGAGGGCCAGGGTGCCGAGGCCCCAGAAGGTCAGCTGGACCGCCGCCTGGAGGCTTTCGTTTCTCTCCTGGTGCCGGTGGCCCGACAGGTGCCAGGCGTTGATCTGCAGGAGGAAGGGAAACAGAAGGGCCGTCAGAATGAAATTCCCGGCCAGGGGCGAGGCGATGGCCCATCGGCTCAGTTCGAGATCGGGGTGGGGCCCGAAGACCTCGTAGGCCCCCCAGAAGAGCCAGAGAGGGCTGATGAGCAGGGCCACCAGTCTGAGGGCCTTCCACCGAGCCACCACGAGGACGGCCGCCCAGACCAAGGCCCACAAAAAGTAGAAGGAGAAGCTCAACTCAAAAGCAGCCGCGGCCAGGGCGGTGATCCCTAGCCAGACCAGGGACGCGTGGGCGTAGAAGGAGGGGTCAAACGAGAGGGGGGAACGCCGAAAGGGCAGCAGGACGACCAGGGTGAGTCCGCAGGCCGCCATCCCCTTGAAAGCCATCACCACCCAGGGCATGGTGCGCCAAAACTCAGGGTCCCCCCGGGCCGCTTGCAGAGCCTCGGCCAGGGCCGTTCCGGCCAGCAGAGACAGAAAGAGGGCGGCGAACAGAATGGGGAGCTGCCAGAAGCCCGTGGCCAGGATCCTGAGACTTCCGCGGTAGGAGCGTCCCACGAAGGCGTAGCCAAACAGGAGGATGGCCGAGAAACCGAGGAAGAGAAAGACGTACGTCTGCTGGTCGATAAACAGCTTCCAGGTCCCGAAATGGAAGGCAAGGTAGTGCTGGTCCCCCTGGGCGGGGAGACCCCGGGTAAGGGAGGAAACAAAGGCTTCCAGTCCTGTCACGAGAGCTTCGGTGGCCGGCCCGCCGGCGATTCCCACGGCGGGGACTCCCTTTTCGAACCAGGGGGCCAGCTGGTTGCGTCTGTCGGGAAGGTCGAGACGAAAGAGCGAGGGCGAGGGTCCCGCCAGACGGGTCGCCAACCCCTGTTTCTGGAACGCGTTGGTGAATCCCTGGACCATCCAGAGCGGCGACAGGAAACTCCCGGACTCCGTCGTGAGCCTGACCTCGTCCGTGTCGGTACCCGCATCGAGGTAGACCGCGGCGGCCGGGTCCACCGGAGAGAAGTCCTGCAGGAACCCCCGGGACCCCATGCCGGCCAGGGACCCGGGACCCCTTTCGGCCCCAACAAAGAGAAAGGTCAGCGAGACCTCGGTCCCGTGATCCAGGGCCCGCTGGGCCCACGCCGCCGCCCAGGCCAATCCCCGGGTGTTGGAGCCGTCCGTGGGGGCCACCACGACCAACTCCCCGGGTTTCTTTCCCTGGATCCGAAACCAAAGCCGTTTTGAGAACGAGTATTCCTCGCCCATTTCCGAGAAGTCCGACTCGTGGATCGTGACCCTGGGACCAAACCAGGCCGTGAGAGCGAAGAACACCCGACCCTCGGCCGCCGACCCTTCCGACCGCGGTCCCAGCCCTTCGAGCCATTCGGCTACCGGCGCCGGATGGGCAGGGGTCGCTGGCGCGGCCGTCAACGCTCCTCCGAGAATCAGCGAGAGGAGAACCGAGAGCAGGGAGACCGAGACTTTCACCGTCCTAAAATAGGGCATCTTTGACACTTACACAAGTTCGTGTATACTGCCAGTCAAGCCCCCATGGACCTGATACCCGTCATCCAGCAGCGTTTCAGCGCCCACGCCTTCCTCCCCGATCCGGTTTCCCCCGAAGCGATGGAGAGAATCCTCGAAGCGGGACGACGAGCCCCCTCGGCGAAGAACCGTCAGCCCTGGCGCTTTGTGGTCATCCAGCAGGAGACCCTCCGGCGAAAGGTGCAGGACGCGGCCTACAACGAGCCCTGGGTCGGCCAGGCCCCCGCGGTGATTGCGGTCTGTTCCACCAACATCGACTATCGTATGCCCAATGGGCAGTTGGCCTACCCCATCGATCTGAGTTTCGCCGCGGCGTACATGGAGCTCCAGGCCTTCCACGAGGGCCTCGCCTGCTGCATCAACACGACTTTCCAGGAAGATGAAATCAGGGAACTCCTCACCGTTCCCTATTCGATGAGGGTGGTTGTTCTCTTGGTCATCGGCCATCCTGCCGAAAAGAGAACAGGAGACCCGAACCGTTTGCCCAAGGGCCGGATCGTCTCCTACGAGCATTGGTGAGGGGCGGGAATGGCCGAAGAAAAGCGCAAGAAGATCCTGGAACTCCCGATGAAGATCATTTTCAACGAAGACGGGATCAACTTCTTCATCAAAAGCAATAAGAAACTGAGCAAGTTCAAGCTGGCCGACGAGGCGGAGCAGTACGGAATCTTCTTCGATTCCTTCTCTCCCGCGTCGGTGCAGAAGATGCTTCTCATCAACTACATTTCGTACATGGAAATCAGTCGGCCGGAGTTTATGTCCAAGCGGCAGGACGTCATGGATCTGTCCAAACTGATCACCTACGGAAGCCTCTACCGCCGGTTCGACGAGATTGTTTTCTCCAAGGTGATCGACTCAGAAGTGGTGCGCAAATGGAACCGGGCCAACCCTTCCAGCATCATTGACCGCAAGACGGCCCTGGCCGATACGGTCCTGCAGCAATCGATGGAGAAGAATAAATCGGTCATCACGGGCATCAAGCAAGAAGTGCTGCGGTCCCTGGTGGGAGAAGTCCAGTCCAACGACGCCCTCCTCCCCGAGGAAAAGAACATTCAGCTCTTCCTGGCCGAAAAGTTCCTTTCCATCCTCCGGGCCTTCACCTGGTTCATCCTGGTGAAATTCAAGGACAGCGATGATCTGGTCCTCCTGATGACCGACATCGAGGCCATCCTCAAAGAATTCATGGTCAAGTCCAAGATCGCCGAATACCTGGCGCTGATGACCATGGAACTGGCCATCATGGCCGAGAACTCCAACCTGCAGAACTTCTCCAAGACCCGCTACAAGGGCACCCTCGACCCCATGGCCGTCATGTACGACCCGGAAATGCGGAAGATGATCGTCGAAGAGATGCGGGTCCGCAACCAGAACGTCTTCCTGTCGTGGAAGGTCGGGGGAGAAACCAGCCGCAGCGTGAACAGCCGCGAGCGGCTCCAGGTGAAGATCTTCAACAAGGAGACGGGCTTCTCCGACCTCAAGAAGAGCGTGGACGACACGAAGAACCTCAACATCAAGCAGCGGTCGCTCCTGGATTTCTACAAGGAAGGGCCCGACGACAACGGCGGGAATGCCGAATTGGGTCTGTACTATCTGAGCTACCTTTCCGAGGAGTGTCAGAAGGTCGGGGTCCATTTCGAGTCCTTGGTGAACCAGATCCGCGAGACGAACCTGACCGTCATTACCCTCAACCTTCTGTTCTAGGAGCGTTGCTCGGGTTGTCCGCTGACCAAAGACCCCGGGGACCCAACCAGGCGTCCAGGGGCCGGTCATGGTCCTCCATCGGCACCGATTCTACCCATTGAACCTGAAAGCCCACCCCCAGCGCAAAAATTTCCCGTCCGTGGGCGGCCAGCCATCGGTCGTAGTACCCGGCTCCCCGTCCCAATCGGGCCACCCCGGCGGGGGACCCCGAGAAGCCCAGGCCGGGGACGAGGGCCAGCGTAGGGGGCCCGGGCGTCCAGGCGGTTGCAGTGGCCAGAGGTTCCCTTAGTCCCAAGGACTTGGCCTCCCAAGGCCCGTCCAGTGAGGCAACATACCGGAAACTCAACGATCGGCCGGGGCCGGTCCGGGCCAAAGCCACCCCCTGGCCCTGTTCGAGCCACCAGCGGAGGAAGGGCACCAGGTTGGGTTCCCCGGCGAAGGGGAGGGTAGCAAGCACCACCGAGAACCGTTGGAAAGCAAAGCGTTTCAGATGGGCTACGAGGGCCTCCGACCCTCGTTCTCGGGCCGTGTCTGTCAGCAAGGCCAGCTCATCCGCGATCCACTTTCGGAGAAGAGCTTTCTGGTCGGACGGCGAGGGGGTCATGGGCCCATATTATGGGACAACAGTGGAGTTTGTCCCGGGACACGACGACAATAGTGTGGGGGGAAACGATGGAGCCCGCGTTCTCGCTGGATTACTACGACCATATTTTCGGGGAACGAGGTGAGGAATTCTGGGAGCTGGTCCAGGCCGTCCGGGACGAATTGGAGCGGTACCCCGAGGAATTGGCCCGGGCTGCGGGTTCCCGGGACCTCCAGGCCCTCTCTCGGCTCCGGCACGCCCACAGGCCGATGATGATCAACCTTAGCCTCGAGGACTTGAGGACCCTGGAGACCAACGTGGACGGAGCAATTCGCACCGGGGCCCCGTCCGAACAATTGAGCCTTCTTGTCGAGGAGTTCGAGCACCGGGCGCGGACCGTGGTTCAGGACCTGGATGGGCTGATTCCAGGCCCTTGAGGGGGTCTATTTGAGGGCGATCTCGAGTCGTCCCAGGGCTTCGATCACCTTTTCGCGATGATTGAAGGCG
>JAHFSN010000066.1 GCA_023265735.1 Spirochaetaceae bacterium
CCCAAATCCGTGCTGTGTTCCAGGGCGACGAACGGCAGATGATGATCAGCACCTACTACCGTCAGCGGGGCTATCACCCCCTCCTGTCTCTGCGCTCCTCGATTGGGCTCTTGATGCAGATTCCGTTCTTTTTGGGCGCCTATCTCGTCCTGTCCCACGCCAATGGACTCAAGGTGCCCGTTTCCATTATCCAGGATTTCTCCCTCCCCGACCATTTGCTCCGATGGGGGGGCCACTACATCAACGTCCTTCCCCTGGTGATGACGGCCATCAATATCCTTTCCGCCCTCGTTTACGCGAAGAACCTCCGGGCCCGGGACAATGTCCAGCTATTCGTTCTTGCGGGCATTTTTCTCATACTCCTCTACGACTCTCCTGCCGGACTCGTCCTCTACTGGACGATCAATAACCTCTTCTCGCTGGCCAAGAATCTCGTCCTTCAAATGCGCCGCCCTGGACGGGTCTACCACGCCCTCATGGGGGCCACCGTCTTGGTTCTGGAACTCTGGTCCCTCAGCGTGCGGCACTTCAGCCTCGGCTGGCTGGTGGAAACGGCGGCGGCCCTGGCCATCGTCGCCGCCGCACCCTTCGGATGGAAGAAGCTCACGGCGGTCGCAGGCGGTACCGAGTTCGCCCCTAAGGAACGGCTCTGGTTTCACGCCTCGGGCGGGTTTCTGTTTCTCCTTTCGGGACTGGCCATCCCCGTGCTCTTTGTTTCAGCGTCTCCGGGCGAAGTGGCCGGGGGGTGGCCGCAGGTGTTTCGGACGACCCTTCAGATGTTCTCGCTGTTTGTCCTCCTTCCCGCAGGACTCTGGGCCCTGGCGTCTCCTCCCGCGCGCCGGCTATTGTGCTGGGGCATGGCGGTTTTGGCCGTTTCTGCGGCTGTTTTCGCCTTTGCGTTCCCTCCCCAGACTTCGTTCAACGCTTCCTTCACGGTGACGGATCCCCAGGGTCTGGTCGAGGCCAACGGAGGCTGGCTGACGGCCCTGGTCCTGGGAGGAGCCGTTCTCCTCGTCTCCCTGGTCGTGGTCTTCCGTCGTCCCGGTTGGGCTACCGCGGGCCTCGGCCTCGGTAGCGTCAGTTTGCTCCTGGTCAGCGCCATTACGGCCCTCAGTCTCCCCCCTCCTCCTGCACGTTCCGAACAGAAGGCCGTGGCCGCCACCAAGGTCAGTCCCGTCTTTCACCTGACCCGGAAGGGCCAGAATCAGGTCCTCATCTTCATCGACGGCTTCCCGGCACCGGCGTTGCCCGAAATGCTGGAGGGTCTTCCGGGATTTCGCGATTCGCTGGAGGGGTTCACCTGGTACGCCAATACGCTCTCGTACTCGGGCCATACCCTCCAGAACACGCCGCCCCTCCTGGGAGGTCCGGCGTACACCCCCGACGCCATCAACGCCCGGGTCGGAGTGCCCCTGAAGGTGAAGCATGCTGAGGCCCTCACGACGCTCCCCAAGCTCCTGGGGAGTCAGGGCGAACGCGTGGTCCTTAGCGATCCGTGGTACATCGACTTCGACGGAGACAGGAGCGCTGCCGCCTTCCAGGGAGAGGACAACGTTTCGACTGTGAACCTCCATGGAACCTATACCGACCTTTACTTCCGTCAGCACCCGTACCATGTCGAGTCGTCCCCCGTGGTGGCCTTTGACTACGACATTCTGGGACGATTTAGTGCTTTCCGCATGGCCCCTCCGGCCTGGCGTTCGACCCTCTACAACGACGGGGGGTGGTGGATCGTTTCCACGGATGCCCACATTTCGGATTTTGTGACGGGAGGCTACCCCAATCTGGTCTTCTTTCCGGAGCTGTACCAGGTGGACGATGGTCCCAATGCGGCGACCTTCTTTTTCAACGAAGTCTTTCATGACAGCGGCGCCTTTGATCGCCAGGGGCAGCTCCAGACCCAGCAGGTCGAGGTTCCCGCCAGCGACCAGGAGCGCTATGGAAACGTCTACTCGGCGAGAAACATCTACGATGGACGGGCCATCTTGGCGCAAGTTCAGAAATGGATGGGCTGGCTGAAGGAACAGGGGTTGTACGACCAGACGAGAATTCTCATCGTCTCCGACCACGGACACCCGCTTTCCGAGGCGAGATTTGGACCCAACCCCTGGTTTCGCCCCCTCATCCTCTTCAAGGATTACGGGGACCGGGCTCCTCTGAAGACCGACGACGTGCTGAAAACCGTGGCCGACGTGCCTGGCTTGCTCACCAAGGGGATGCCGGGGGCCATTCCCCTTCGACCCAAGGACGACGTTCCCGCGGTTCACGACGGCCCCTTCATGCCGGAAGGACAGAGGCCAGATTCCTACGTGTTCACCAAGACTTGGAAACTCTCCCGGCCGGACAGCCGGGTCCTCGAAAACTGGACCACCGAGTAGCCCGCCTCAGGGCTTTCGTATCGACCGAATGGCGCCCCACAAACCTAGGGCGTAGAGCAGGGGAACGCCGACGGCAAACGCCAAGCGGACGACGGGCAGTCCCTGCCAGGTCCAGCCGTCGAGGGAGACGATGCCCAGGGCGTCGAGGAACCGGAAGAGCACCTCGACGTACCCGAGAAGGGTCGCGGCGATGACGAGGATCCATGCCGGTTCCCGGGTGTGGGCCCACAGGGCTATCCCCGCCACGGCGGCCACAAACCCGAACCCCATCCGAAGCAGGAGTTCCCATCCCAAACCTGCCAAGCCTTCCATCACCGGCCCTCCTTGGTCCATTCGTCCACCGTGGCCTTCCAGCGCGCCCATTCGCCGGGACTCAGGGTCCAGGGAAGGATGCTGGGGGCCTCGGCGTCGGGATTCAGCAGAAAGCCAGCCCGCAGATGCGCTTCAAACAGGGAGGCGTAGCGCCCGGGGGGAACGGTGGCCTCGAACCAGATTCCCGAGCGGCGAAAGGTTCCCGAGGCCCCCAGGTGGCGATCAAACTGGCGACCTGCCTGGGCCCGGGCCGACTGGGAGGCCGGGTCCGCCGTGAAGCGGAGCACCTGGGCCACGGCCTGGACGAGGCCCGCGGCGTCGGCGGGGGACAGCACGTCGTGCTGAGGCGGAGAGACCTCCGGACCGAAGAACACCAGCGCTACGGCTTGGCTGGGCCCCGTGGGAAGGACAGGCCACAAGACAGGTCCGTGGGGAACGGGCCCGTCGTCCCAGGGCCTCCAGCGCATGGCCCGCAGGGCCGCTTCCCCGCCCACCACGGCGGCGGCCCGTTCGGGGTTGCGGAACACCCGGACGGCTTGGGTGCCCGGCAGCAACCGGGGAACCAGCTGCTCGAGGCGCCGGGGCCACAGGGAGGGGGCCCAACCCGTGAGGCCCTTGTCGAGCTGGATCTTCCATTCCTTGGCCGCGCCGTCGGGGCGATGTCCCAGAAGCCAGGCCCCGTCTTGCTTCCACAAGTCGACCCAATGCTTCTCGTCGGCACCGTAGAGGCGGTCCCCCCGGGCACGGCGGAGGGGAGGCAAGAGTTCAAGGAGGGAGGGGTCAATCATCGGAAGCCAACTTTTCTAAAGGTGTGTACTGAGGCAGAAAACGCCCCAAACGGCCGGATTCGAACCGGACATCGAGGACGAGTTCCCCGGCATTATACCATTTCTTGACCACAAACCCGGTGCCGTAGTCGTCGTGGAAGACCTTCTGACCCGCGGCCCAACCGTCATCGGCGGGGGGTCTCGCGGCAGCAAATCCCTCGAGGGATTCGGGGTGGATCTCGGTCAGGAACCGGCTGGGGCTGCGGTCGAGGAACCGGCCATGGAGGAGGCGCCGCCGGACCGCCGAGAACCAGAGCTCCTTCCGGGCCCGGGTGACAGCCACGTAGAACAGGCGACGCTCCTCCTCCAGCTCGTCGCGGTCGTGGGCCGTCTCGTCCCGGGGGAAGAGGCCGTCTTCGAGGCCGGTGACCAGCACCCGGTCGAACTCCAGGCCCTTGGTGTTGTGCATGGTGATCAGGGTCACCTTGGCGTCGGTGTTGTCGGCGGCCAGCCCCATCGTGTCGAGCTCGACAGTTTCCAGGAACTGGGTCAGACCCTCGCGGCCCCCGGGGAACGGGCTCGCGGCGCTCATGAGCTCGTCGAGGTTCTGGCGCTTGCTGGAGTTCAAGACCTCGTCCTGGTCGCTATGGTACTCGCCCAGGCCGGATTCTTCGATGACGGCGGCCACCAGGGACCCGAGGGCCTCCCCTTCGTCCAGACGGCGCGTGAGGCGCCCCGCCAGGGTGAGGAAGGCGTCGAGGCCCGACTTGGCTTTCCCCTTGGCAAAGGGGAGGGAGAGGCCCACGGCGTCGAGCCAGGTGGCGTGGGGCCCTCGGGCCTCGGAGACCACCTCGAGGGCGCTCTTCCCGATTCCCCGGGCGGGCTTGTTCACGATGCGCTGGAAGGCAATCTCGTCCCGGGGATTTCCTAGAAACGAGAGCCAGGCGAGCACGTCCTTGATCTCCTCGCGCTCGTAGAACCTCAGGGTGCCCACGATGCGGTAGGGGATCTGGTGCCGCACAAAGGCCGATTCAAAGGCCCGGGACTGGGCGTTGGTCCGGTACAAGACGGCCGTCTCGGTGCCCGGGGACTGGAGGATGAGCTCGCTGGCCCAGGCGGCTTCCCGGTCCTGGTCGTCGAGGAGGACGAACCGGGGCTTGGCTCCCTCTTCATTCTCGGTCCAAAGGGTCTTGCCCAGACGCCCCTGGTTGTGGGCCACCACCTGCCCCGCCACCTCGAGGATGGCCCCGGTGGACCGGTAATTCTGCTCCAGCCGGATGACGGTGGTCCCCGGAAACCTGTCCTGGAACGACAGGATGTGGCCCACGTCGGCTCCCCGGAACCGGTAGATGGATTGGTCGTCGTCGCCCACCACCGCCAGCCACGTCTGGGGACCCGACAGCTCCTTGAGAAGCTCAAATTGAGCGCCGTTGCAGTCCTGGTACTCGTCGACCAGCACCACGGGGAACTTCTGCTGGATGCGAGATCGGACCGCGGGGTTTTCCCGGAGCAGCCAAACGGACTTCTGGATGAGCCCGCCAAAGTCGATGTTTCCGCTCTCGGCCAGCTTGGCCTCGTACTTGGCAAAGACCTCGGGAAACTCAGGGTGCGACGAGAAGGACCTCAGATCATCACCGGCGCGCCGGTTGTCGTCCTTGGCCCGGCTGATGGCGTGGGCGAACCCCTTGGCCTCGGCGGCCGGAACCCCGTCGGCCAGCACAGCCTTGGTGAGCGACAGAGCATCCTCGTCGTCGTAGATGGTGAAGTGCGGGTCGAGCCCCGCCAGGGCCGCGTGCCGACGCAGCAGCCACGCGCAGAAGCTGTGGAAGGTCTTGACCATGGGCTGGGAATCGGCGTCGAGGGGGACGAGACGCCCCACCCGCTCCTGCATCTCCCGGGCGGCTTTGTTGGTGAAGGTGACGGCCAAAATCTGGTTGGGGTAGACGTGTTTCTGGTCAATGAGCCAGGCGATCCGGGTGGTGATGACCCGGGTCTTTCCCGAACCGGCCCCGGCCAAAATCAGCAGGGGCGCCCGTCCGTGGACAACCGCCTCACGCTGGCGGTCGTTGAGGGTGTCGAGGTACGAGGACACCCCCTTTCCTCAGTTCATCGGATTGGCGACGAGGATATTCTTCCCCGACGCGTCCTTGGCCCATTCAATCGATCGGGCAACCACTTCCCCGGGGCGGCCGATATCGAAATCGTTGGTCTGGTTGACCTTGCCCGAGAAGGCGCCCGCGTTGGACACCCAGATCTTCACCTTCTTGTTGGCGTCGATGCGGACGGTGTCGCCCTTGCGGAAGTAGCTCTCTTCGCGGCGGCTGTCGTCGACCACGTAGCGGAAGAGCGCGTACCCGCGGAAGATCACGTCGACCGTGAAGGGCCGCGAGGGAACGTCCTGCAGGAGCACGACAGGCTTGGTGTCGGCAATGTTCGCGGTCACCGACCCGGCGGCGGGTTGGCCGGGCCGCATTTCGTCACCCGTGGTGGCGGGTCCCGACGCCAGGGACGTGGAGGTTCCCGCCAGGCGTTCCAGGGCGAACTCGGCGCCATGGCTGGGGTCCGCAGGAGTGACGTCTTTCAAGAGGGCCCGAACGTCCTTGGTGCCGTCGCCATCGAGGTCGATGAAGATCTCGTCCCCCAGATGAAAGCGGTAATCGCCCAGGGCCGTGTCGTCTCCGATGGAGGTGAGGGCGAGGGCGTAGGACTGGCTTCCCAGCTCCACCGAGATCGAGTCGCCGGTGTAGAGCCTCTGGTCCAGGTTCTTGTCTTTCGAGACGAGAGTATACGTCTTGGCTTGACGATCCCCGGAGGAGGCGGCCAGGGTTTGGGGGAGGTGCCCCAAGAAACCAATAATCGGCGGGATGACCAGGATACCAACCAGAAGGATGCCGACCACGGCGGCCCCCGCCCAAATCAACTGAACGGGGATCTGGGTCGGCTTGCGGATCAGCTCCTCGAGGGGAGCCGGCTGCTCCTGGATCTTGAGGGTCCGGTACTTGCCGATGAGGTCTTCGGTATCGAGACCCAGATGATCGCTGTAATTTCTCAGGAAGCCGATCACGTAGGGCTCCGCCGGAAAGGCATCGTAGCGATCCTCTTCAAGGGCCACGATGTATTGGCGGGAGATGTTCGTTTCGCGGGCAATCTGGTCGATACTCAGGCCCCGTTGTTCCCGGGACTGCCGGAGATGCTTGCCGATCGATTCCATGGTTCAACCTTCCGGTGCAAAGAGAAAATTATGGATCATGTTCGCCGTAGGCGGACTGTCGTAGTCAAAACGATTATCGGGAATTCCGATGTTCGTCCTGATACTGGTGAAGTCGAACTGAATGGTCTGCTGGGCGGCGGTGATCCCCACGATGCGCCGGATGAACCCGGCCTGGGTGATGGAGAGTTCCAGTTCCCGGAAAGCCTGGCTTCCGCTCCGCCAGGTGAGCTTCAGTTTCACCACGTTCTCGCCCGCGTTTCCCTCGAGGGGAACCGGTTCGGGCCCGACGACGTAGCCAATGGAGTAGCTGGATTTCAGGAGGTTCAGGCCCTGCTTGCTAGCCATGGCCGCGATGGCGGCATCGCTCCTCTTTTTCAGTTCCTGGGTGAACGCAACGCTATACCGCGGAAGGAAAACGGTCAGAGTCTTGCCGTCGCTGTTGATCACCTGCCCGGCGGGGTTGGAGAACTCAATTCGCAGCTTGTTGGGGTTCTTGTAGAAAATGGTTCCGTCCATGGAGGTCTTGCCCTGCTGGATGGCTACCCGGGCCGTGTAGTCCGCCACCGACCCGTACTTTTCGGAAACCGTGTCGAAATATCGCGAAGCCGTCACGATGTCCTGGGCAGAAGCGACGAGCGGGAGGAAAAATAGGAACACTGCGGCGACACGTGACAAGAAGGAACCCTCTGATGAGATGTACAGGAAGTGGGATGCTTCGTCAAGGTTGGACGATCCGAACATCCTTGCCAAGGCCAGGGCGCGCGGCTAAACTAGCGGGAATGCGGAGGCCGCTTTGGCTGAACTAACCACCATCATTTCCCTGGGAGGGTCGATTGTCGCCCCCGAGGGAGTGGACGTCCGTTTTCTTTCTGAATTCCGGAAACGTATTCTTCTTTGGCTCCACGAAAACCCCTCTCGCCGGGTTGTCCTGATCACCGGCGGCGGTTCCCCCGCTCGAGTTTGGCAGCAGGCCTATCGTTCCATCGTCGAGACCCCCATCACCGACCTGCAGGACTGGATAGGCGTGGCGGCCACGCGTCTCAACGCCGCCTTGGTAAAGGCGGTGTTTGGAGATCTGTGTCCCGACGAGGTGGTCACGGACCCCACGGCGCCCCTCGAATGGCGGGGCCGTGTCTTGGTGGCCGCGGGATGGAAGCCCGGATTCTCCACCGACTTCGACGCGGTGCTTCTGGCCGAGCGCTTCGGCGCCCAGACCGTCGTTAACCTCTCCAACATCGCCCAGGTGTACACCGACGACCCCAAGAAGAACCCCCAGGCCCGACCGCTGACCTCGGTGGACTGGCCGGAATTTCAGAAGATTGTGGGTACCGAATGGAAGCCGGGGATCAACGCTCCCTTCGACCCGGTGGCCACCAAGAAGGCCGCCGAGCTGGGACTCACGGTTTTTGTGGCGGCAGGATCCGACCTCGACAACCTGGATAAGATTTTGCGAGGAAAGGACTTCTTCGGCACTGTGATTGGGGCCCGCCGATGAAGGACGAATGGATCAAGAAGGACGATTCCTATGAACGCTACCTGCTGTCGGGCGACGTGGGGGGCACCAACACAAACCTTGGC
>JAHFSN010000067.1 GCA_023265735.1 Spirochaetaceae bacterium
ATGACGGCCAACCTTCAGGGACCTCTCTACATTTCCAAAAAGACGCACAAGGGAAAACAATGCATCAGTCCCCGGGACGAATACCGGACCAAGCACGACATTCTGGAAGAAATGGCGACCCGGAGAGAATGAGATGCTGATCCTCTCCCGGAAGAAAGACCAAAAAGTGATGATTGGCGACAATATCGAGGTTTGGGTGGTGGATATCCGGGGAGACACCATCAAGCTGGGCATCGTGGCCCCCCGGGAGGTCAAGGTGTTTCGGCTCGAGGTGGCCCAGGAAATCGAGGCCGCCAACAAGGCCGCCCTCTCCAGCTCTCTGGAAATACCGTTGCCGGACGTTCCCCCGGAAAACTAGGGCTTGGATCTCGCCATTTTGGCTTCGTCTCGGTCGTGTTCGGTGCTCGTCGTACACACAGTACGACTGCGCTCCGTGCACTCCCTCGACTTTGCCAAAATGGCGATCTCCTTCGCCCAGTTCTACACGAGCTTCGCTTCGCTCGCCGCGGGCTATGAATCTTTCCTTCGTCGGAAAGGATTGGATTGCACTCGATCCCGTCAATCCTACTATCCTGTCAAAATCTTTCCGTGCCCAATTTTCCGGCTTGCCGGAACGGGACGGCGGCGTTGAGGGCGTCGATCCGCGCCTGTTCCTGGGCGTTCATGCGGCCGACGTTGGACGAAAACATCCGGTCGGCCGCCGGGTCGTAGAACTTGTGGAGGCTGACGTTCCTCTCGGACCGGAAGCCCCGCCTCACCTTGAGCTCGCTTCCGGCACCCGGATCAAAGTCCCGCCAGCCCCGGCGTATGGTTTCCTCGATGGGACCGTAGTAGCAGACGTTGAAGTACTGGTCGGGGTAGTGGACCCTCTCGCCCCAGTACCGGCCCACGAGACGGCCGTTCTTTCCCAAAAGGAAGCCCAGGGCCACGGGCAACGGGTCGTTCGGCTGGAACGTGGCCGAAAAGCTCAGCAGGGGACGGATGGCCCCGAGGCTTTCAAAAAACGACGGTTCCAGGAACCTCGCGGCCCAGGGGCCGAACTGGTCGTTGGTCTTGTCGTAAAGCTGCCCCATGAGGCCAAACCATTCGTCGGGGATCTCGTCCCCCGAAACCACCTTCAGGGTCAGACCCTGGTCGGCCAGGCTTTGGCGTTCGCGCTTGATGTTGCGGCGCTGGTTCTTGTCGAAGGATCCCAGGTAGCCCTCAAAATCGGAGAAGCCCTCGTTGGTCCACAGAAAATTCTGATGGGACCAGCGCCGCCAGGGCCCGGCCAGACCGTCGGACCACGCAGGGTCGGTGAAATTGGCCTGGAGGCTCACGACGTTTAGCCTCCGGGCCAGTTTGTCCGCCTAATCAAACCACCGGGCCTGAAGGTCCTCGACGTCCTCCCCGGGACGTACCAGGACCCTCCAACCCACCGAAGGAGTGGCTGGCGACATCCCCAGGAGCTTCGGATACCACCCGGCACCGAACCGGGGCGCCGCGTCGGCGAAGGCAAAGTCGTAGACAAAGTCACCCCAGCTATGGTCCCGGGCATAGAGAGGGGCCGCGGCCACGAGCTCGGATCCCCGCCAGAGCGCCAGGTGCAACGGCGTCCAGCCGTGGTCGGCGTCGAGGCCGCCCGCTGTCTCCAGCAGGTGGAGCCAGGACCAGTCGAACACCGGTGTCGGCAGATCGTTCGTCAGGGCATCCCATTGGGCGGGGGGAATCTCGTCGAGGGAACGGTGGACCCGGGCTGTGAGCGGCATGCTGACAAAATACCGCACCTGGGCCCCGGGGAACAGCGTTCCGAAGTCTTATGCGTCGGCGAGGGGCGGGGTTGGGCCGAGCTCTTCCATGGAGTTCACCCGTTCTCGAATGGCGAACAGGTCGTCGTGACCAAGCCGGAACACCTCGACGATGGCCGGATCGAAGTGGGTGCCCGCCGCGTTCACGATGAGCTGAAAGGCGTCTTCGAACGGCAGGGCGCGCTTGTAGATGCGGCGGCTGAGGAGGGCATCAAATACGTCGGCTACCGCCACGATCCGGGCTTCCAGAGGGATCTCGAGGGCCCGCAAGCCCTGCAGATACCCGCTGCCGTCCCAACGTTCGTGATGGTTGTAGGCGACGTTCCGGGCCATTTCGTCGATACCTTCGACCTTGAGAATCTGGTAGCCGTACCAAACGTGCTGCTTCATGATCTCGAACTCTTCCGGCGTGTACTGGCCCGGCTTGTTCAGAAGCTGGCACGCGACGCCGACCTTTCCGATATCGTGGAGCTTTGAATAGGTGCGAATCCTCTCCACGAAGGAAGGGTCTTTGCCTAGCTTCTCGGCGAGGTAAGCCGAATACTCCGACACCCGCTGGATATGGAAGCTCGTGTCTTCATCGTAGCTCAGGTTGGCGGCCTCGAGGGCCCGGATCATGCTGAACGTGAGGCGCTCGATCTTCCCGGTTTGCTCGACAATCAGCCGTTCCTGGCGAAACGAGCGCAGGGCCTCCCGGATGGTGAAGATGAATTCTTCCTTCTTCCAGGGCTTGGTGATGTACCGGTAGAGTTGCGCGTTGTTGACCGCCTGCTTGACCCCTTCCAGGTCCGAAAAGCCCGTGAGCAGAATGGTAAAGGTTTCCGGGGACAGGCCTTTGACCCGCGAGAGCACTTCATGGCCCTTCATCCCCGGCATGTTCTGGTCGGAGATGAGGATGGCGAGTTCCCGGCCGTCCTGCCTCAGTTCCGTCAGGATATCGAGGGCTTCCTCGCCGCTTTCGGCTGTCTCGATGATGCACTGGCCCGAGAGGGCGTTGCGAAGCTCGATGCGAAGACTCTGAAGAATGATGGGTTCGTCGTCCACGCAAAGAACCACGGGCATGTCCATAGGACAACTCTAGCGGTCCCAGGGGGGCGAGTCAATCTTTGGAGTCTTCGAGCCACGACCTCAGTTGTCCTTCGATGTCGCCCGGAGGGTCGATTTTTCCCTTGGCCTTGACCGCGTACATGGCCTTGTCCGCCTGGGTGAGGATTTCCTCGGGACTGGCGGGGTCGACGGTCCGGGCCCCCACGCTGACCGATATGGCGATGGCAGCCGTCTGGTTGTGCTCGTCCAGGGCTCTCTGGAACCGTCTCACCACGAAGGGGGCGTCGCCTTCCCCCGTCTCCGGCAGGAGGACCGCGAACTCGTCTCCCCCCAAACGGGCGCAGCAGTCGATCTTTCGAGAGGTGGCCAGAAGGATCTGGGCAATGGTCTTGAGGACCTCGTCTCCGGCGGCGTGTCCGTGGTTGTCGTTGATGGCCTTGAAATGGTCGACGTCGAGGATGAGGAGGGCGAACTTGCTCCCCGTCCGCCGGGTCTTCTCGCTCTCCCGCTGGAGAATCTGCTCGAAACTCCGGCGGTTGTGGAGTCCGGTCAGCGAGTCCGTGAGGGCCAGGCGCTTGACGGCGTTGATGTAGTAGGCCCTCTCGATGGCGATGGCCGCGAAGTCGGCAATGGTGCGCAGGATCAGAAGGTCTCTGTCGGAAAACGGCGAGTCGTCGAGCCGGTTGATGAGCTCGATGACCCCATAGACCTGGCCCCGGACGCACAACGGCACGGCGATGATCGACTTCGTGACAAAGCCCGTGAGGGCGTCGACGCCCGAATGGAACCTGGGATCATTTCTCACGTCGGACAGCAGCAAGGGCTGGGCGTTCTCGGCGACCCACCCGGCCACCCCCTGGCCCCGTTCCAGGACGAGCTTGCGGATGGCCTCGGCGCCCGTCCCCGTCGCGTGGACAAATTTCAGGGTCCCTTTGGCCGCGTCCCGGAGCAGAAGCGACCAGGTCACCGGGGAGAAGACCTCTCCGATGTGGTGCATGACGCGATCGACGGTCGCCGGAAGGGTCCGGGACAGGACGATGTCCTGCCCCATGGCCGAGAAAGCCGAGAGTTTTACGAGGTCATTTTCCAGAACATCCATGACCACATGGTAGCATCCGCACCGCGTAAAAAAAAGCCGCGGTGCGGATTCTCCCTTTCGAGAGGCTACGCCATGATGGCAGCGACGTCGGCTTCGACGGTGGTGGTGCCCGTGATCTGGAAGTTTTTCACCAGCACGTCTACGACGTTGGGTGAGAGGAAGGCCGGCAAGGTGGGGCCGAGGCGGATCTTCTTGAACCCAAGGGCGAGGAGGGCCAGCAGCACGGCCACGGCCTTCTGCTCGTACCACGCGATGTCGAAGGCGATGGGCAGGTCGTTCACGTCGGCGGCGCCAAAGATCTCCTTCAACTTCAGGGCGATGACGGCCAGGGAATAGCTGTCGTTGCACTGGCCGGCGTCCAGGACCCGAGGGATGCCCCCAATGTCTCCCAAGTTCAGCTTGTTGTACCGGTATTTGGCGCACCCGGCCGTCAGAATCACCGCGTCCAAGGGAAGGGCCTGGGCCACGTCGGTGAAATAGGAGCGTTCCTTGTGGCGCCCATCGCAACCGGCCATGACGACGAACTTCTTAATGGCTCCCGACTTGACCGCCGCGACCACCTTGTCGGCCAGGGCAAAGACCTGGTGGTGGGCGAACCCGCCCACGATGGTCCCCTTTTCCAGTTCCCGGGGCGGCTGGCTCGCCCGCGCCGCCGCGATCAGCGCCGTGAAATCTTTCTTTCCGCCGTTCGGTCGATCAGCGATGTGCTGGCAGCCCGGGTAGCCCGCCATGCCCGTGGTGAAGAGCTTGGCTTTATAGCTGTCGCGGGGGGGGACGATGCAGTTCGTGGTCATCAAAATGGGACCGTGAAACGCTTCAAACTCGTCGGCCTGGTGCCACCAGCTGGAGCCGTAGTTGCCGTGGAAATGGCTGAACTTCTTGAACGCAGGGTAGTAGTTCGCAGGCAGCATCTCGCTGTGGGTATACACGTCGATTCCTTGACCCTCGGTCTGGACCAGAAGTTCCTCAAAGTCCTTGAGGTCGTGCCCCGAGACCAGGATGCCCGGGCGGGTGCCGACTCCGATGTCGACTTGGGTGACTTCGGGATGGCCGTAGGCCTCGGTGTTGGCGGTGTCCAGGAGGGCCATACCGGTGACGGCCACGTGACCCGTTCTGAGGACCAGGGCCACCAGTTCATCGACCGACAGGTCCTGTTCGGTGGCGGCGAGGGCCTCCAGGAAGAACGCGTAGACGGTGGTGTCCTCCCGGCCCAGCATGGCGGCGTGCTCGACGTAGGCCGCGATGCCTTTGAGCCCGTAGATCACCAGTTCCCGGAGGGACCTCACGTCGGGATTCTCGGTGGCGAGGACTCCCTGGGAAGCGGTGCCGACCGTGAGGCCGGACTTCTGGGCAAGCCTGAGGGCACGGTCCTCGGCCTCAGTGATGAGGGAGACGAACCGAGCGTCGTCAAAGTTGGCGTTCGTGATGGTGGCGAACAGAGCCTTGGCCACAAAGAGGCCTTCCCCGTCCCCGACCTTTCCTCCGGACGCCCGGGCCGTCACCGCGAGGTTCTTGAGGGCTGAGATCAGGCGATCCTGCAGCTCGGCCGTCTCTGGCCCTTTCCCGCAGACGCCGCGGACGGTGCAGCCCGTTCCTTTGGCCGCCTCCTGACACTGAAAACAAAACATGCGTTGCCTCCTTGACCGGTGATTCGGTCTTGTTTACAGTTAGTAAATGATAACTAACATGCTGTCAAGGGGATTCTGTTTCGACTCACTCCATCGGAAACCAGCGGCGTTTCGTGGTAGGATAGCTCCATGACCCCGCCCCTGACGCCCCGCCAGCAGGAGATTATCGAAGCCTCGCTGAAGGTCATTGACCGCGACGGACTGAAACGATTTACCATGAAGAACGTGGCCCAGGAGGTGGGGGTCACCGACGCGGCGCTGTACAAACATTTTCCCGACAAAGGCGCCATTCTGAAGGCCATTGCGGCGGTCTTCAAGGCCACGACCCTCGACCACCTGGAAGGCATTCGGGCTGCGGCCGGGGTATCGGCCCTCGAGAAACTGGAGACGTTTCTCAAGGGCCGGGCAAGGCAGTTCCAGGAGAACCGAGCCCTGACCGTGACCCTGTTCAGCGACGAGCTGTTTCGAGGACTGGCCGCGGTTTCGTCCCTCAACGACGACGCCATGGCCAACCATGCCCAGCAGCTCCTGGCCGTCGTTCGGGAAGGCCAGGACGAGGGGACCATCCGCAAGGACATTCCGGCGCCCCATGTGGTGCTGCTTCTCACCGGTCCCATGCGGCTTCTGGTCACCGGCTGGAAAGCCGATCCCGATGCAGGTCCGCCTCTGGTCGACAGGGTTTCCGCCTTTTGGGAGACCTTCGTCCGCATCGTCCAGGCGTAGCGGCTCCCAGGGTTGACGGTTCCGGCCGTTTGTAGTAAGTTAATATTAACTAACTAGGAGGTCCCCATGCTGAGGACGGTGATCAAAATCGACGAAGAGCTCTGCAACGGCTGCGGAAACTGCGTGAGCGGCTGCCATGAGGGGGCGCTTCAGCTGATCGACGGGAAGGCCCGGCTCGTCGGCGACAACCTGTGCGATGGGTTGGGGGCCTGCATCGGGGAGTGCCCCGTGGGGGCCATCGAGTTCGTCCAGAGGGAGACCACGCCCTACAGCGAGCGCGAGGTCCTCGACGGCCTGGTTCCCCAGGGCGAGAACACCGTCGTGGCCCACCTCAGGCACCTCAAAGACCACGGCATGCGCAACGAGGTGCACGAGGCCTTCGCCGTCTTGTCAGAAAAGGGCTGGGACGTGGCTTCGGTGAGGTCAAAGGTCCTTGGTCCTGGCCACCAGCCGGGAGCCTCGGGCGGCTGCCCCGGGAGCCGGGTCGTTGACCTGGGCCGGGATGCTCTCCCCCTGGCTCCCCAAGCCGAGGTCCGCCCCAATAGCGAGCTCCGCCAGTGGCCCGTTCAGCTCCATTTGGTGCCGCCGTCGGCCCCGTTTCTCAAGGGCGCCGAGCTTCTGGTGGCCGCCGACTGCGTCCCTTTCGCCTACCCGGGGTTCCACCAGGACTTCCTCCAGGGCCGGGTGCTCCTCATCGGCTGCCCGAAGCTTGACGACGTGGGGGCCTATACCGAGAAGCTGACCCAGATCATCCGCCTCAACGGCCTTCGGAGCATCACCGTCGTGCGCATGGAGGTGCCTTGCTGCGGGGGTATCGCCCGAGCCGTCAAGTCGGCGCTGGCCGCCAGCGGAGTCCTGGTGCCGTACGCCGAAGCCGTGATCGGCATCGACGGCACCAGAAAGTCCTAGGTCCGCCCGCCTACTGGCGGTCGAGCCAGAACTCGACCCGGCGATCCTTCCAGCGGTTGTCGGCGTCACTGAAGGGCACTATCGGTCGGGCACCCCCGATACCATCGGTGGAAATCCGAGCATCGGCGATTCCAAGCTTCACCAAATAACTCTTTACAGCGTCGGATCTTGCCTTCGAGAGCGGGACAAGTTCCGTCTCCTGTTCCTTTTGCCCCTTGGCGGCATCGGCCCAGTTGATCATCACGGCGTGGCCCTCGATGCCAATGCGGTAGCGCTGATACTTGGTGAAGATCTCGGCCAGCCTTTTGAGGACGGCCACGTTCTTGTCGATCCTCTCCTGTTCGATGCCCTGGAGGAAGTCGGGCTTGTTGGGGGCGAAGGTGATGGAAGGAATGCTGATCTTGAGGCGGTCGCCGTCCTTGATCACCAGAACGTCGATGGCCAGGGTCTTCTGGACCGTGGATTTGTTCCCCAAGGCGTCGGTGACCGAAAAAATGACCGTATAGTCCGAGGCCGACTGGACAAGCTCGCCGGTGCCCGAACGGCCGTCCCACTTGAGCTGGTTGGCCGGCGCCCCGGTTCCGCTAAACAGGATGAACCGGTGTCCCACGGGGTCGAGGATGTCGAGGGACCAGTCACCCACTGCGGCCAAGCTTTTCACGCCCAGGTTCATCAGCAGCTCGTCGTTCAGCCCGTCGTTGTCGGGGCTGAAGGGCTGGGGGGTGAGTTCCAGGCTCAGCTGCGGGGGGCCCGATTGGAGAATGAAAGGCGAACTCTGAGTAGACGGTTTGTTCCCCTTGTCGTAGACCACGGAAAGGCGGCCCGTGTAGCGCCCGTCCACCGCCTTGGTCCCCTGGTCGGTCTGTCCGTCCCACACGAACTGGGTGGGCACAGGGCCGCGGCCCGTGAAGGTTCGCCTGATGCCCTGACCCTCCTGACTGATCTCCAGGCGCCAATTCGTGATGCCCTCGTTGAGCCCCACCTTGGCCGTTAGGGAAATGGTGCTGTTGGTGCCGCCGTTGGGGGAAAATCCTTCGGCGCCGACGGTGAGG
>JAHFSN010000068.1 GCA_023265735.1 Spirochaetaceae bacterium
ACCCGAGGTCCGCATGAACCATCTGCCGAGACTCCACTCGTGGGGAACCGCCGCGTTCCTCGTCATCGCGCTTCTGACTGGCTGCGGGGCCCAGCCCCTCGCCGTCCAGACCCTTCATGTCGGCAAGGCGGCGTTCCAGACACAGATCGCAGCGACCCCCGAGGCGCGGGAACACGGTCTCATGGGCCGAACCGACCTGACCGACGACGTGGCCATGCTCTTCGTGTTTCCCAGCGAGGGGACGAGGGTGTTCTGGATGAAGGATACCCCGACGGCCCTCTCGATCGCCTACATCTCCAAGCAGGGAGTGGTGAAGGAGATTCTGGACATGGAACCCTTCAGCCTGGCACCTGTTCCCAGCCGGTACAGCGTTCTCTACGCCCTGGAAGTCAAGAAGGGAGCGTTCTCCCGCCGGGGCGTCCAGGTCGGTGACGCGATTCCCGAGGACGAACTCAAGGGGCTTTCGGCAGATCGCTGAACAGGTCGAAGGTGGGATCGTCTCCCGGCGGCTGGCTGCCCGGCGCCGGGGGATTGAGGAGAACTTCCACTCGTTTCTCGAGTTTCTCCAGGTCCTTCTCGAGGGTTTGGGCCAGTTTGAACCCCTCCTCAAACCCGGCAACGGCGTCGGCCAGGGGCGTCTGAGGGGATCGGACCAGCTGGGTCAGCTGTTCCAGGCGTGCCAATCGTTCTTCAAAGTTTTTCAGGGAGAACCTCCTCGACCTGGACACGGGTCCGGCCATCATGGAATCGCAGGGTCAGATTGTCCCCGGCGGATAGGGCGGCCGACCGGGAGACGGGCCTTCCTTCGGCATCCGATACCAGGGCAAAGCCCCGCTCGAGGACGGCAACGGGGCTGAGGGCTTCGAGGGACGTCTTGGCCAATTCGACCCGGCGCCTCAGGTCGTTCATGCGGTCGGCCCAGGCTTGGCGGAGCCCCTCGCGGGCGAAATCGTACCGCTGGTAGTAGGGTTGCAGAATCCTCTCAAAGGTCTCCTGGAGCCTGTCGGAACGATACTCACCCAGGGTGGCCTTGGCGCGGTCAAGGCGGCCGGAGATGGAGGATTCGAGGTCGGCCCTGACTTGGACGAGGGCCGATTCGACCTCGGTCCACGGACGGGCGAGGAGTTCGGCGGCGGCGGTGGGTGTCGGGGCCCGGAGGTCGGCGGCGAAGTCGGTGAGCGGAAAGTCGATCTCGTGACCCACGGCTGAAATCACAGGAACCGGAGAGGCGGCGACGGCCCGGACGAGGCGTTCATCGCTGAAGGCCAAGAGGTCCTCTACGGAGCCGCCTCCCCGGGCCAGGACCACGACGTCGGCAAGCCTGCGGGCGCCAACGTAGCCCAGCATCGCCGTCATTTGGGGCGCGGCTTCGGTACCCTGGACCGTGACGGGGAAGACCCGAATCAGCGCCCGGACCCCGGCCTGCAGAAGAATGCGAAGCATATCCTGGACGGCGGCCCCCGTGGGACTGGTCACCAGACCGATCACCGGGGGAAAGGGGGGCAGGGGACGCTTTCGGGCAGCGTCAAACAGACCTTCTGCCTCGAGAGTCTGCTTCAGGCGCTCGAGCCGAGCCAGGAGGTCGCCCAATCCCACGGGTTCCAGGGTGGTGACCACCAACTGGTAGACGCCTTGGGCTTCGTAGACCGCGATTCGGCCCGTGATCCGCACCTGCTGGCCTTCGCTGGGGGCCTGGCCCGCCCGGCTCGCCCAGGAAAACCACACGACCTTCAGGACGGACGATTCGTCCTTGAGGGAAAAATAGAGGTGCTTTCCCGCCGTCGACCTGAGTCCCGAGATCTCTCCTTCGACGGTCACCGAGGGAAAACCCATCTCGAGGATTTCTTTCACCGCCTTGGTAAGGTCGGAAACCGACAGGACGCCTTGGGGGGCCAACATGGGGCCACACTAACCTTTTTTTCTTGCCAAAGGCAAGGAATCTCGGGAAGATGGAACGAAATGAAGACCCTCTGCGTCATCGTCACGTTCCGCCCCGTGGTGGAACCCCACAGACCCCTGGGAGGCCAAACCATCGTCGAATGGCTCTCCCGGGCCCTGGACCAGGCCCTGGCGGGGATTCCCAGGGTGGCCGTGGGACCCCTGGGAAGTCCATCTGAGTACATCGGGGCCCTTCGCTCGGCGGCCGACGGCTTCGACGAGGTCGTCGTGGTGGCCGCCGATGGGCCCTTCCTCAGGCCCGATGTGATGACCCAGATGCTGGCCCTCCACCGGGAATACCGGGCCGACTACACGTTTGCCGACGGATACCCCGCGGGCCTGACCCCCGAGATCCTGCGGCCTTCGATCCTTTCCGTTTTGGGCGAGTGGGCGGCCGGTAAGGCCGGTCCCGTGGAACGAGACACCCTGTTTCAGCTGCTGTCCACGGACATCAACCGCTTTGACGTGGAAACCCAGCTGAGTCCGGTCGATCTGCGATCCCGGCGCCTCAGCTTCACGGCCGATTCGAAACGCAACCGTCTGCTGCTCGAGAGGTACGCGGATGACCAAGGTCTGGAAACCGGGGAGCTTCTGAACCTTGTCTCCCGGACGGCCGGGCGGACGCGGACCCTGCCGGCTACCCTCCATGTGCAGATCACCAATGGAGTCCTTCAAATTCCGGTTTGGTCTCCCCTGGAACAATTTGTCCCCGACGCCCCGCAGAACCGCGAATTCCTGTCCCGGGAGCGGTGGAACGACCTCCTGGACAGGGCCCTTCGGCTGGCCGGGGACCTCACGGTCCTGCCGTCCTTTTGGGGCGAGCCCTCCCTCCACCCCGAGATCTCCGCCCTCCTGTCAGACGCCCTGGATAAGCCCGGTTTGAAGCTTTGCGTCGAAACCTCGGGTCTGGGGTGGGGCCGCGTCGACTTGGAAGCGCTCTCGGCCCGCTCGTCGGGAAACCTCGACTGGATCGTCGAACTGGATTCCAACGTTCCGGAGACCTACCGCAAGCTCCGCGGCGACGGGTTCGAAGAGGCCCAGGGCTTCGCCCAGCGCCTGGTCCCCATGTTCCCTGGCCACGTGTGGCCCCAGACGGTGAGGATGCAGGAAAACGAGGCCGAAATGGAGCAGTTTCACAGTTCCTGGAAGGAGAGGGCCGGTCAGGTCATCATCCAGAAACACAACGATTTTGGAGGCCGACTTCCCCGGGCTAAGCCGTCGGACCTTTCGCCCTGGAAGCGCCATCCCTGCTGGCACGTCGCCCGGGACCTGGCGGTCTTCCTCGATGGGACCGCCGTGGTCTGCCGGGACGACTTTGCCCGCACCCAGCCCCTGGGAAACGTCTGGACCGACAGCCTGGAGCACGTGTGGAACCAGGGATCCGCCCTCTGGGCCCTCCATGTGGGAGAGTCCTGGCCCGCGGTGTGCCAAAACTGCGATGAATGGTACACCTTCCATTTCTGAAACTTACTCGGTGGTTGGAGCCTTCTGGACAGCGGGCCATGAGGTCGTCGTGCCCCTGGCCCTCGTGGTCCTGACCCGGGGGCCTTCTCCCTTTCGGCCCTTCGTCCTGGAACAGCTCCATGCGGCCGGATTTGCCGAGATCCTCTGCGTTGAGATGGGGAAACCTCGCTACGATGTGGCCAACCTCGTCCGCCGCCTGCCTCGCCTGCGGATCATGATCCACCGGGAACCCATCAACGCGGGCCTGGCCGTGAACCTGGCGGCCCGGGAGGTGAGGCGGGACCGATTTCTCGTCATCTGGGACGACCAGGAGCTTCGCGAGCCGTTTCTGGCTCCCCTGGGGGCCCTCCTCAGGACCAACGTCCTGGCCGTCGTCCCTTGCCGGGTCGACAGGCAGGGGAGGGAGACTCCGTCGGTCTTAGTCCCGGGGCTGCAGAAGGATCGCCTCAAGATCCTGGCCCTGCCGGCCGACCAGGAAAACGTGGATACGCTCTTCGCCCCCGACTACGTGGCTCTCTACCATCGCGAGCGATTTCTCCATACGGGAGGATACGATAGCGAGCTGGGCAACTCCTTCTGGCAGAAGGTGGATTGGGGCCTGCGAAGCCACCTTTGGGGCGAGTCGCTCACCGTGGACCGGTCGCTGAAGGTCCGCTACACCCGCGATATTCCCTCCGAGGACCAAACTCCCGACCGCTCCTATCCCCGGTTCTACCTGAGGAACCTTGCCGTTCGCCACGCGGGAGACCATGGTGTCTTGCCGTTCGCCCGGTTCTGGGCCCATCTGCGCCGGGCCGGGCTTCCCTGGGGGGAGAGTCTCGGGGTGTTTCTTAGGGAGAGGGAATGGGTGAAGACCCACCGCTACCTCTACCAGACCGACGCCAAGGTGCTGCTGGAACTCTGGGGGGGAACGTGACCTCGGTTTTTCTTCAAGTGAGGCTCGATTCCTCTCGGCTGCCTCGAAAGGCCCTCGAACGGCTCGGCGACCTCACCGTGACGGAAAGGTGCTTCGAGGCCCTCGACGGCGTCGAAGCGGACCAAAGGATCCTCGTCACCGAGCCCTCGAGCGTGACGGAACTGGAACCCCTCGCCCGCCGTGCCGGTTGGAAGACCTTCACCGGGAGCAAGAACGACGTCCTGGACCGTTTTGTCCGGGCGGCCCGGGCGACGGGCACTACCACGATCATCCGGGCCACGGGGGACAATCCCCTGGTCTCGGCCGACCTGGCTAACCGTCTGCTCCGGCTCCATCGCCAAACGGGGGCCGACTACAGCGGGTTCACCGGGGCGCCCGTGGGTTCGGGAGTGGAAATCGTCGCCGTCGGGGCCCTCGAGAGGGCTTGGACCTCGTTCCCCGACGAGTACGAGCGTGAGCACGTGAGCCCCTACCTCTACCGCCGCCCTGAGGTATTTCGAATCCATCGGCCCACGGTCGATGCCGAGTACCTCTGGCCGGGCAGGATCACCATTGACACCCAAGACGACCTCGACTACCTCCGGTCCGCGTGGGCCGAGGTCTACCAGGGCCATCCGCCCACCCTCGAGGAGGTCATCCCGTGGCTGAAACGGCACCCCCGTTGAACCGGCTCATCGTGTTCGTCCCGAATATGAGGCGAGACCGGGGAACTGGGCACCTGAAGCGGTGCCTCTCCGTCTCGGCGGCCCTGGGTACCGGGGCCATGGTCTACCTCGCCACCGATGCGGTCTTCACCGATGGCACGGAGACCCTCGACCCAGAACTCGTGCGCACCTGGGCCCAGAGGACAGGAGCCCTGGTTCTGGAGACGTGGCCCGAAGGCCTTGTGGCCGATTTGGTCGTGGCCGATCTGCAGACCGCGGGACGCCGGGCCTTCCGCTTCCTGGCCCTTCGGGCACGGCGGCTGGTGGGGTGGGACATCTCGGGGCCGTCCCGTCGGCTGATTCCCTTTCTCGTGGATTCCCTGCCTCACGAGACCCAACCGCTGCCCAACGTTCGAATTCCCGGGCTTCTGGGCCTGGGGCCCTCGGTCCAGGCCTTTGACCGGCCCCTCCGGTCGATCCTGGCGGTTTTCGGCGGCGCCGACCCTGCAGGACTGACCGCGCGGTTCCTGCTGATGGTGGGTCGCCTTCAGGCCCAAGGACGCTGGCCCTACCGGCTGACCGTGGTCCGGGGCCCCCTGGCCACGTTTACGGTTCCCCCGGGGATCGAGACTCTCGATGCTCCGGATAGGCTCGCCGAAAGGCTAGGGGAGCATGACCTTACCGTCACCTCCTGGGGACTAACGGCCCTGGAAAGCCTTTGGGCCGGGACCCCCGTGCTGCTCCTCCATCCAACGGCCTACCACCTGCGGTTGGCCCGACGGGCGGGGCTTCCGTCTTTTGGAGTGCGCCGGCCCCAAACCAAGAGTTTCCTCGAAGGACTCGCGGTGGCGCCCCCAGCGGCAAGACGAGCGGCACCCCGGCTCCTGGGAACGCCCGTCGACCCCGCGGCCTATTTTGCCGAGGACCGGGGATCCGAGGGGAAGTGTCCCGTCTGCCTGACCGCCGGGCATCCCGTGTTCGCCCGGACGGAGCACAAGAGCTACCACCGATGCGGTACCTGCGGCATGGAGTACCTGTCGGTCCACAGGCTGCCCCCCAAGGTGTACTCCGAAGCCTACTTCTTCGACGAATACCAGAAACAGTACGGCAAGACCTACCTCGACGACTTCTCCCACATCCAGGCCATGGGAAGTCAGCGTATCTCCATTCTGGAGAAATCTTTAGGATCGAGCTCCCCGAAGAGAATTTTCGACGTGGGCTGCGCCTACGGTCCCTTTCTCGCGGCAGCTGCCGTGGAGGGACATCTTCCGTTCGGCCTCGACATCGCCCCGGAAGCCGTGGAGTACGTCCGCTCTACCCTTGGTTTTCCCGCCGTTCAGGCCTCGTTCCTTGATCTCTCCTGGGACGCTTCATTCCCGGGGGTCCCGGCCCCCGACGCCGTCACGCTTTGGTACGTGATCGAACACTTTCCCGACCTCAACGCCGTGCTAGCGAAAGCCAACGCCCTTCTGCCCCTGGGGGGAGTCCTCGCGTTCTCGACACCGAACGGGCGGGGACTCAGCCGCCGGTTCCGTCCCGAGAGGTTCTGGCAGGAGAGCCCCGACGACCATTTCTCGATTTGGAACCCCTCGAACTCCCGGAGGGTGCTGCGCCGGTTTGGGTTTGAAGTCGTGTCCCTGCGCATCACCGGACAGCACCCCGAGCGCTTCCCGGGCCTGAAAAAGTCCCGCGGAATTCGCTATTCTGTGGTGGCCTGGCTCGGCCGCCGGCTCGGATGGGGGGACACCTTCGAAGTCTATGCCCGCAAAATCAAGGAGCTTTCATGAGTCGTAATCTTCTTCTCGTGGGAGGGGGAGTGATGCAGCTGCCCGTCATCGAGTTTGCCCATCGGCTCGGTGTTCAGGTGGTTTGCCTGGATGGGAATCCCCGGGCCCCGGCCCGGGAACTGGCCGATTGGTACGTTGTCTGCGATATCAAGGACCTCGATCGATGCTTGGAGACGGCGGCGGCCCACCAAAAGGTCCACGGGCTCGACGGTGTGGTCACGGTAGGGACGGATTTTTCCACCACCGTCGCCTGGATTGCCGGTCATTTGGGACTGCCAGGGACCCCGTACGACGCGGCCCTCCTGGCCAAGGACAAGGGTCTGATGCGGCAGCGGTTTCAGGAGGCGGGAATCTCGTCCCCCCGCTACCAGGTGGTCCATGGTCCCGTTTCCCCACCGGTGAAACTAGGCATTCCGCTGCCCGCGGTCGTCAAGCCCACCGACAACATGGGGGCTCGGGGAGTCCGACTCGTCCGCACCGAAGAGGAACTGGCCAGTACCCTCATCGAGGCCCTGGGGTATTCAGCTTCCTCGAGGGCTATCGTCGAAGAATACATCGAGGGCCCTGAGTTCAGCCTCGACGCCATCGTCCGTGACGGGCAGCTGATCCGGTGCGGGTTGGCCGACAGGAACATTGTTTTCCCTCCCTCGTTCGTCGAAATTGGCCACAGCTTTCCTTCGGCCGCGTCTCCCGCTATTCAGGAGGCCGTTTGGACCGAGTTTGAGAGGGGAGTTCGGGCCCTGGGGTTGACCTGGGGGGCGGCCAAGGGCGATGTGAAGTACTCTCCGTCCCGGGGGGCCGTTATCGGCGAGATCGCTTCGCGGCTGTCCGGAGGCTACATGTCAGGCTGGACGTACCCTCTGACCTCCGGACGTTCGGCTGTCCTCTGGGCTGTGGAGACCGCCCTGGGGCTGCCGCTTTCTCCCCAGCCCGAGCCGCAATCCCGGCCCGTGGCGGAACGGGCCTGGATAGGCATTCCTGGGCGGTTGCGCGAGATCCGCGGAGTGGCCAAAGCCCGAAGGCTGCCCGGCGTCCAGGAACTCTTTCTCCTGGCCGAATCCGGCCGGGAAACGGTCTTCCCCCGGAATAACGTCGAAAAGCTCGGAAACGTGATTGTCACGGGCGCCTCGGCGGCGGAAGCGGAAGAGCGGGCGCGGCAGGCGCGAAACGCGGTGGTCTTTGTTTACGAGGCTCCCCACCCGGCCACCGAGGCCTTCTTGGGGGGCGGCGCCGAGCACTGGTGGTTTGCCCAAGCCCGGGGGATGTCCGACGATGAAGCGTTGGGTTGGCTGGAGCGCTCCCGAGCCGAAGGCTGGCGCGATTTCTACGGCAACTCCTTGGACGATCTTGTGGAAATCCTGGATCGCGAGGGGCTGAAACCCCTGGAGAGTTCCCCCCGGTTCTGGCGGGCCCTC
>JAHFSN010000069.1 GCA_023265735.1 Spirochaetaceae bacterium
GGACGGTCTGAGACCCCGACGTCGGAGGCCGCGCGGCCCCCGCCGGCCGCCTTGGTCCTGGAAGACGTTGAGTTCCACTGGGGCCCCAAACCGTTGCTTCGCGGGGTGAATCTGACCATCGCCCCGGTGGAAATCGTCATGCTCTGCGGCCCATCGGGCTCGGGGAAGACCACGTTGGCCCGGATTGCCCTGGGTCTGCTGCGCCCCCAGAAGGGTCGGGTCCAGCCCCCCCGGCGGGCCGCCGTCCTCTTTCAGAGCGACGGGCTGCTCCTCCACCGTGACGTGCTGGGCAACACCCTCCTTCCCGCGTGGCAGCAGCGGGTGGAGGCGCCGCGGGAGCGGGCCCGGGAACTCCTGGCTCTGGTGGGGCTGGCGGGCGAAGAGGCTCAGTTTCCCGAAGAACTCTCGGGGGGCATGCGCCAGAGGGCGGCCCTGGCCCGGGCCCTGATGCAGAACCCGGACTTCATGGTCCTCGACGAGCCGTTCCAGAGCCTCGACGAGAGATCCCGAACCGAGCTCTGGGACCTGACATTCTCGGTGCTCCGGGACCGCGGCCTGGGAGCCCTCATCATCACGCACTACCCCCGGGAGCTCGACGGGCGCCCCGTGCGGGCCTGGACGCTCCCGGAAGCCACCGGCTCAGGGTTCGGTACAGGCCGTCGGGGTCCACGGGCTTCGGAATGAGGTCCTGCATGCCCGCGGCGAGGCAGGTTTCCAGTTCCTGGGCAAAGGTGTGGGCGGTCATGGCCAGAATGGGAAGCTCGTCGGCCGACCTCGTCCTCCGAATGGCCCTGGTCGCCTCGAGGCCGTCCATGACGGGCATCTGCAGGTCCATGAGCACCACGTCGAAGTCCTCGGCCTCGACCCGTTCGATGGCCTCCACACCGTTGGCCACCACCACGGGGTGAATCCCCACCCTCGCCAGGATCTCCCGGGCCACCAGCTGGTTCACCTTGTTGTCCTCGGCCAGGAGGACTCGCAGCCCCGCAAGGCTTCGGAGGGTCTCTTCGGCCTCGGCGGCGGCTTGGCCCACGTGAAGGACCACGTCGAACCAGAAGAGGCTGCCCTTTCCCTTCTCGCTTTCCAGACCCAGGGTCCCCTCCATGAGCAGGACGAGCTGCTGACAAATCGCCAGACCAAGGCCCGTTCCCCCGTAGACCCGGGTCGTCGAAGCGTCGACCTGGGAGAAGGATTGAAAGAGCCGGCCCTGGTCCTCGCGGGCGATGCCAATCCCCGAATCCTCCACTTCGAACCGCAGTCCCACCCGGCCGCCCGAGGGCGCCGCAGAACCGTGCCGCACCGCCACGCGCACCTGTCCCTCCTCGGTGAACTTCAGCGCATTGGCCACCAGGTTGACCAGCACCTGCTGGAGCCGCAGGCGGTCGCCCCTAAGGATACTGGGAATGTCCGGATCGACAACGATGGAGAAGTGAAGCCCCTTCTCCTCGGCCCGGAACCGCGCGATGGCGTCCACCGCGTCGAGGAGGGAGGTTAGCTCAAAGTCCACCGACTCGAGTTCGAGCTTGCCCTCCTCCAGCTTGGAGAAATCGAGAATGTCGTTGATCACCCCCAGCAGGGCGCTCCCGGAGCGCTGCAGCTGGGAAAGATACGACCGGGCCCGGGGGGAAACCTCTTCGCCCAGGGCCAGGGCGGTGAGTCCGACGACGGCGTTCATGGGCGTGCGAATTTCGTGGCTGATGTTGGCCAGAAACAGGCTCTTGGCGCGGGTGGCCTCCTGGGCCAAATCGCGCTCCAGCCTGTACCGTTCCGTGAGCTTCTGGTTGCTGATGTCCTCGATCATGACACCCCACCGGGCCCGGGGTTCGTCGGGGACCGCCAAGGGGAGAAGGGCCGCCGAGAGCCAGTAGGTCTTTCCCTGGTCACTCTGGGTCGTCACCTCCCCCCGCCAGGACTTTCCCGAGGCGAGAAGCTCCGGCACGCCCTCGAGGAGGGGAGTGGCGTCCTCCCCGTAGGCGAGGCGCCTCAGGTCGCCCCCGGGCTGGGATCCCGCCAGCCTCACCCGCGCCTGGGCGTTGCTTGAAAGGACCCTCCCGTCCCCATCGCAGACCAGGGCCATGACCGCCGCTTCCTCGAGGATGGCCGACATGACCCGCTGGTGAAGGTAGCTCTCCTTCAGGACCTGGGTCAGGCTCTCGAAACTCCTCCACAGGACGTTGAGCTCGCTCGAACGGCTCCCCAGCTGGGGGTCAGGGGGCGCGAGGTTCGACTGGTCAAACCGGTACCCCGCAATCGACCGGGTGATGCGCTTGAGGGGCTGGCTGACCTGAAGGTTGAGCCCTCCCAAGAGAAGGACGAACAGGACGAGGGTGGTCGCCAGGTAGTTGGCTAGGATGAGGCCGAGCCCCTGGGTGGTGCGGTTCTCGATGAACCTCATGTCGATGATCAGGAAGAGTTCACCGAGGACGGCGCCCCCCGGGGCGTCGGGCCCGTGGCTCAAGACGAACCGGTGGATCAGGGGCTGGTTCCACATCTCCACCGTCGAGACGAGGGGTCCCTCCAGCAGAGCCGAGGGAGGCTCTCCCCAAGACGCCAGAATGTTGCCCTTCTCGTCTCGGACCATGGCGCCGGAAAGCCCTTCGAGTCCCCGGGTGGCCTCGAGGCTTCGCTGAATCAGCAAGGTGTCGTAGTTCCAGAGGGCATTCTCCAGGCCAGACCGGGTGGCCGAGTAAAGGGCCTCGAGGTTGCGGTCGGCCTCGTTTCGGGTATTCCTGTATTCGAAAAAGACCTGGAAGCCCATGCTGAAGGTGAACCAAGCCACGGAGCCTCCAAAAACGAGGATAAACAGCCGGGTCGCGATGGTCGTGGGTTTGGCCATAAGTCTAGTATAGTCCGGAACTCCCCGCTCTCCTTGCCATTTCTGAGGGCCTCCAGTAGGCTAGCCCAGCGAGGTAGTGGCCATGATTCTATCGGGACTGGAAATCGAGAGGCGTTTGGGGGCCGATATTGTCATCGACCCGTACGAGAGGAAACTGCTGAATCCCAACAGCTACAACCTCCGCCTCAGCGACGAGCTTCTGGTCTACAAGAACCGGGAACTCGACATGGCCAAGCCCAACGATTACGAACGCTCCCAGATTCCCCCCGAAGGGCTGCTCCTGGAGCCGGGGCGGCTCTACCTAGGTCGCACCCTGGAGTTCACGGCCACCGAGAACCTCGTTCCCATGCTCGAGGGACGTTCGTCGGTGGGCCGCCTGGGGCTGTTCATCCACGTGACCGCCGGGTTTGGCGACGTGGGGTTCCGGGGCTTCTGGACGCTGGAAATTCTTTGCGTTCAGCCGGTGCGCATCTATGCGGGCGTGGAAATTTGTCAGATCTTTTACCATACCCTGGAAGGCGCCTACGAGAACTACAAGAGCGGCAAATACCAGAACAACCAGGGCATCCAGCCCAGTCTCCTCTACAAGGACTTTGAGAAATGAGTGAACCCACCCCCCTTCCCAACGAGCGCGTCATCTACCTTCACGGCTTCGATAAGAAGGAGCTCTTCGCCCTGGTCGATCTGATCAAGAAGAATTCCCCGGACCCCAAAGCCATCGCCTTTTCCACCAGCACCAAGAACAACGTCAAGATGACGGTGGAGCAGCTCATCCAGGAGGTCCGCAAGGACCACGCCACGATGATGGCGTTCAACGAAGCGCGGGAGGCCGCCCGGAAGGCCGGGCTCCCCCCGCCACCTATGCCGAGAGGCTAGCCCTTCAGTTCCCAGACGTACGACCCGATGGTCATCCTCGCGACGGAGCCCGGCTGGACCGCCGAGGCCAGGGCCGGCTTGATCAGCTGCTCCAAGGCCACTTCGTTCACGTGAGTCGCCTGGTCACCCGCGTTGGCACCGTTCCCCCCCGTGGGGTCTCCGTTGACCAGCACGCGGCCGATATTGGCCTTGACCTCGTCGGAGGCCGTGGCAGGATCAAGGGCCGACCCGTCCACGCCGTGGCGGGTGAACCAAGTTCGCACCGAATCCGGAATCGCCACATCGATGGCCTTCTCGGGGGCCACGTAGGGAACCACCGTAAGTTCCTGGGCCGAAACCGTCTGACTGAACGCCGCCGAAACGGCCAGCAAAGCCACAATAAACCATTTCATAAAACTCCCCTTTTGGACCCTAGGGTCCCGTATATTCGTGCCGGGACGATGCCCGGTGCTTGACCTCCTGACATGAAAACAACCGGGTACACAGGGGGAGTTCAAATGGGAGTCAAAGGGGTTTCAAGATCAGTTCAAGGGGGACCGACGATCCGATTCCGCGTGCGTTTGGCCAGGTAGAGCCGCTGGTCCGCCCGTTCCAGCAGCAGCTCCACCGACTCGTCACCCTGCAGTTCCGCCACCCCCGCGCTGAAGGTCACGGACCAGGGGAGCCCCGCGAACGACGAAGTACGGACCATCTCAAGGATACGCTGGGCGGCTTGGACCCCGCTGGTCACGCCGGCCTGAGGAAGGACGAGAAGAAATTCCTCGCCGCCGTACCGGGCCGCCAGGTCGGAGTCCCGAAGGCCCGCCAGGAGGTGCCAGGCCACACCCCTGAGGACCTCGTCACCCACCGCGTGCCCGAGGGTGTCGTTGATCTTCTTGAAGTGGTCGATATCGAGGAGAACGACGGAAAGGGGAGTCTGGGTTCGGAGGGCAAAGGCGCGCTTGGCCGCCAGAAACTCCACGACGTACCGCCGGTTGTACAGCCCGGTGAGGGGATCCCTCAACGAGAACTCCAGGAGTTGAGCATTGGTTTCCTCAAGCCGGGCGGCCAGAGAATCGGCCTCCTGCCGCTGCTTCTCCAGGAGGAGGCAGGCCGCGTAGGCCAGGGACACGACGATGGCCTGGACAACGAAGTTCGGATCCTGCATCCGACCGGGGAGGGTCCAGGCCGTGAGGGCAACCAAGACGGCAAAGCCCCCTCCCAACAGCAACGCGTAGCCGAGCCGCGTCGTCGAGTAGATCACTCCGATTCCAAAGATGGCGATGGTATAGGTGAGGTAGCTGGGGGCAAAGTGCAGGTCGACCCAGCAGATGAACACGCTGAAGCCGATGAGGCCCACGGCCACGATGGCCGGCAGCCGCCTCCACGGTCTCCACCGCAGGAGGACGGCGGCCCCCGCGCAGAAGAGAACCAACGGGACCAGTCCTACCAGGTAGAGGATGCCGTGGGAGCTTCTTTCGATGGCTCCCGGAAAGAAGAACCACTTGAGGAGCAAGAGGACTCCGGCCACCGCCACCACGGAGGTCCCAATCAGGACGGCGGAGCGGCTCCGCTCCTGTTTTCGATGCTCCAAGGACAGCGACAGCACGGACATGCTCCTAGTTTCTACCGACGGGAACAACTATTCCAGCCCTTCGGTGTGGACGGCGAGGCCAAACCCCGTTACGTTAGGACCATGCCGACCCCCGATCCCCTTCCCCCCGTCACGGCCTTTCCTCGCCCCGAGATCTTTGCCGCCCTAGGTGCCGAAGGGATCCGCAACCTTCTGCGGCGGGTCTACGTCGAGCTCGGGCAGTCGAGCATCGCCTCCCTCTTCCCTTCAGAACCAGAGGCCCTCCAAGCCGCCGCCGACAAGAGTTCCCTCTTCTTTGTGGGCATCTGCGGCGGACCTCCCCTCTACGAGAAGAAGTACGGCCCGCCCCGGATGCGACTCCGGCACCAGCCCTTCGCCATCACCGATGAGGCCCGCCTCGTGTGGTTGGGCTGCTGGGAAGAGGTGCTCAAAACGGCTCCCGAGACCGAGGGATTTCCCCGGGAGCACCTGGACACCTTCCGAGAGTATCTCACGACGTTCAGCCGATGGATGGTGAACAAAGAGGGCTAGGATCTCGCCATTTTGGCTTCGCCTCGGTCGGCTCCGGTCCTCGGCGTACTTCCAGTGCAGACCATCCGGTGGATGGTCTGCAACGCTCGGCAGGCGAGCTACGGCACGCCGGTGGCCAAAGGCCAGCCGAGGGTGGATGCGGGAAGCATAGCTTCGCTCGCCCAGGTAGCGAGAATATGTGTCATAAAGATACTAGTGAGTCAGTTTAGGTACAGTTTTCTTGACGATCGGCGGCGTAAGCCGTACCTTTCCCCTTAGGCCTATGGCCGGCAGAGCGAAGCTAGAGCCCGCCGCAGGAGGCCCGAAGCCGTGGTTGGCTTCCGGCCGTAGCGAGGAAGGGTCCTGGCGAGACCATCGTGAAGTGAGGGGCGGAGCGTACTTCCTGTACGTGAGCACCCGAACGAACGATGGGCGAAGCCAGGGCCCTCCGCAGTAGGCCGCAAGCCAACCACACCAGGAGCAGCCATGAACGCAGATCGACTGACCATCAAGACCCAAGAGGCCCTCCAGGCCGCCGCCGCACTGGCCGACCAGCGCAGCCACCAGATGGTCTCCACCGACCACCTCACCTTTGCCCTTCTGTCGCAGAAGGACGGCATCGTGGGTCCCCTCATCGACAAGATGGGCGTGGACCGCTCGGCCCTGGATAAGGCCCTGGAAGACCGGCTGGCCCTGGCCCCCCGGATCTACGGCAGCAACGGCAACGTCAGCTGGGAAGGTCCCCTCACCCGCGTGGTGAACCAGTCCGAAACCGAGGCCGACAAGCTCAAGGACGAGTACATCAGCACCGAGCACCTCCTGTTGGCCCTGGCCCAGAGCGAGACCCCCACGGGGGACCTGCTGCGCAAGCTGGGGGTCACCAAGGACGGCATCCTCACGGCCCTGCGCACCGTCCGGGGCAACCAGAAGGTCACCGACCAGAACCCCGAGAACCGCTACCAGGTGCTGGAAAAGTACACCCGGGACCTGACCGCCCTGGCCCGCCAGGAGAAGCTCGACCCCGTCATCGGCCGGGACGAGGAGATCCGGCGCGTCATGCAGGTCCTCTCCCGCAAGACCAAGAACAACCCTGTGCTCATTGGCGAACCCGGCGTGGGCAAGACGGCCATCGCCGAGGGCCTGGCCCGGCGCATCGTGGCCGGCGACGTGCCCGAGAGTCTGAAGAACAAGCGCCTGCTGTCCCTCGACCTGGGGTCGCTTATCGCGGGGACCAAATTCCGAGGGGAGTTCGAGGAAAGGCTCAAGGCCGTGATCAAGGAGATCTCGTCGTCCGACGGCCAGATCATCCTCTTCATCGACGAGCTCCACACCCTCATGGGGGCCGGGGCCGCCGACGGGGCCATGGACGCGTCCAACCTCCTCAAGCCCGCCCTGAGCCGGGGCGAGCTGCGGACCATCGGCGCCACCACCCTCGACGAGTACCGCAAACACATCGAGAAGGACGCCGCCTTCGAGCGCCGGTTCCAACCGGTCTACACCAAGGAGCCCTCCGTCGAGGATACCATCACCATCCTCCGGGGCATCCAGGAGAAGTACGAAGTGCACCACGGGGTGCGCATCCGCGACGAGGCTCTCATCGCCGCGGCCACCCTCAGCGACCGCTACATCACCAACCGGTTCCTCCCCGACAAGGCCATCGACCTGGTCGACGAGGCCGCCAGCCGCCTCAAAATTGAAATCGAAAGTCAGCCCACGGAACTCGACAAGATCCTGCGCAAGATCCTCAGCCTCAACATCGAGAAGCAGTCCCTGGCCCGGGAGGAGGACGCCGAGTCGAAAGAACGTCTCGATGACCTGATGAAGGAGCTGGCCGAACTGAACGGCCAGAAGGACGCCATGACCGCCCAATGGCAGAACGAGAAGAAGGTCATCGACGACATCCGCAAGGCCAAGGGCAAACTCGAAGAACTGAAGGCCAAGGAGGCCGTCTACGAACGCGAGGGCAACCTGGCCGGGGCCGCCGAGGTCAAGCACGGCCTCGTCCCCCAGACCCGCAAGGAGCTCGAGGGACTATCGGCCCGGCTGGGCGAGATCCAAGCCAACGGCTCTCTGCTGCGCGAAGAGGTGGGCGAGGAGGACATCGCCCGGGTGGTGAGCACCTGGACGGGCATCCCCGTGAGCAAGATGCTCAGCAGCGAGAAGGGGAAACTCCTCGACCTCGAGGCCATCCTCGAACGGCGGGTGGTGGGCCAGGACGAGGCCATCGCCGCCGTGGCCGACGCCATCCGGCGCAACAAAGCCGGCCTCAACGACCTCAACCGTCCCATGGGGAGTTTCCTCTTCCTGGGACCCACGGGCGTGGGGAAGACCGAACTGGCCAAGGCCCTGGCCGACTTTTTG
>JAHFSN010000070.1 GCA_023265735.1 Spirochaetaceae bacterium
TTTTGGCAACTCCGGATGGACAAAATGTCATTTTCTGAAGAGGTCTCGGTATTCATGTCGCTTGAGTTGGTATTATGGAGGACTACGAAGGACAATACCGGTCATTCCACCGGCCAAGAATGGCAATAATGGAGGTTTTTCTCGTCTCTTAGGGCAAGGAGGTTTTGATTCAGCGTGAGACGGAGATCGTCGTCAAGGTGGAACGCGCCGAGAGAGGAATTGGGGCCGAACAATTGCTCCCAGCGAAAGGGATCAACGCCCTCTTTGGTCCTCCAGCCGGTGACATAGTGTTCAAGTCCGAACTCGGGAGCCGTGAGGAATTCGGAGGCTTCTTCTCCTGCAAGCCAGGGGAATAGGCGAGGATTGTGTGTTCGAATGGGACGCAGTATTCCGCTGGCGTCGCGCTTGGGCAGAGTGCCTTCGGCGCCCGGGCCGAGGCCGGCCCAGGGATCGAGTCGCCAATACGTTTGGTTGTGGAGGGAACGCTGTCCCGGTCTGGCAAAGTTGCTGATTTCGTACCATTCGAACCCCGCGTCGAGGAGACCTTGCCGAGCCCTCAGCCAGAGCTGATCGGCCACGGGCTCAGTCAGGGATTTTACCCCTCCCCCGGCATCGAGCCGGGCCAAGTCCGTTCTAGGTTCCAGGGTAAGACTGTAGAGACTTACGTGGCCCGGCTGGTAGGTCAGCAGTTCCGCCAAGTCGCTTCGGAGGTCGACCCATCTCTGGGGCGCCAGGTCACCCTGGCCGGGAAGCCCTGCCAGGAGGTCGGCGCTCCATCGTCCGCGCCAGCGTGAAGTCACGAGGTCGAGGGCCCTTCGGTTCTGTTGGGCGTCGCACCATCGGCCGAGGATGGCCAGGCGCTGGGTATCAAAGGTCTGGATACCCACGCTGAGACGCCCCAGACCCGCCGAAGCCCAGGCGTCGAGGCTCTCTTCGGTCACGTTTTCGGGATTGGCCTCCAAGGTGGCTTCCTCCAACCCCGACGTTCGGAAGCCTAGAGTCTCCTCAAGCCGGGTCAGGAAGGGGAGGAGAAGCTCGGGCGGGACCACGCTAGGGGTTCCACCTCCGAGGTACAGGGTGCGGATCTGCCAGTCGAGCCCATCGGCCTCGCCCCTTCGGCGGAGGGTTTCGGCTTCCCGGACCAGCGCGTCGAGGGTCCGGGTCATCAGGGCCGGGGACCAGCCGGTTTCAAAGGTGAAGTTGCAGTACCGGCATCGGTAGGCGCAGAAGGGAATGTGGACGTAGAGCGAAAGGGGAATCGGCTGGAGGGACACGCTGTCTCAAGGTATTCGGAAAGTTCCCCGAGGTCAAAGCGATTCAAGAAATCCCGGTGCCGGCCCCTCCCCTCCCTATTCATATAGAGAGGAAGCGATATTCGCCGGAGCGCCCGGTTCAGGGGGCCGTGAAAATAGGATCGAGGAGGTCGAACAGGCGCTCTTCGGCGAGGTGGCGCTCGACCTTCTGCCATTTGTGCCGGCAGCCGGGGCAGTACTGGGCGTGCCCGTTCTCGAAGGCCGTACGCCGCACGACATCAAACTCGAGGGCGACACCGCAGTTGGGGCAGAACTTGGGGAAATCGTCGAAGAGGCTTTTCAATGGTCCTCCCCCGTCCTCAGGGACTCAAATCTGTCGAGGATGATCCGCACAACTTCGGGAGGCTTGATCGAGGAGACATCGATCACCAAGTCGGCAAAGCCCCAGTCGTCGTTGTCGATGCCATAGATGCTCTTGTAACGTTCGTGGTCCCGGACGTCTCGTTCGGAGGTGTGCCTCAGGGCCGCCTCGTACGAGGGAAAGTTCTCGGGTTCCCGCTCAAAGACCCGGCCGGCGCGGATGGCCAAGGGCGCGTCGAGGTACACTTTGAGACGGGCCTCCTTCCACATCCAAATGGCCAGGCGCGACGCCAGGACGCTCGGGTGAGCGTTGGCTTCGCGGACCTGCCGCTCGTCCACGAGCTTGTCCCACTTGGAATCGGTTTCGGCGAGCTTGCGGACCTGCTCAAATTCCAGCCCCTCTTCGACGGCCAAGTTGCGGAACGTGTAGTTGACCAGACGGAAACCCAGCTTTCGGGCCAATTCCAGACTCGTGGTGGTGTTCCCGCAGCCGCTCTTTCCCGAAACGGCGATTCCGATCACTTTATTCGACATTGCGGAGCTGCTCCCTGAGATTTTCTAAGGCGTCTTTCATGGCCACGACCACCTGCTGGACTTCTGCAAAGGTCGTTTTGGAACCGATGGTGTTGATCTCCCGGCCCAATTCCTGGCAGAGGAAGTCCAGCTTCTTCCCTACGGGGCCCGCCTCGGTCAAGAGCTGGCGGAAGGTCTGCTCGTGAGACTCCAGGCGGACCAGCTCTTCGTTGATGCCGTAGCGGACCAAAAGCAGGGCCGTTTCCGCCAGGATGCGATTCTCGTCGGTTTCGGCGGCCAGTTCGCGAAACTTGCGTTGCAGGTTGTCCTTGAACACGGCTTCCATCGTCCCCGACCGGGCGGCGATGGCCAGGCGCCCCTGGGAAATGACCTCCAGCTGCCTCTGGAGATCGTCCTGCAATCGAGCGCCTTCGGCCCGTCGGGCCGCCAAAAATTCGCCCAGGAGCTTCACCTGCAGGCCCTCGGCCACGGTCTGAAGCTGGGCCGCGTCCACCTCCTTGGTCGAGGCGAGGACCCCGGGCAGGGTGGCCAGGAGGGTGAGGGACACCTTCCCCGAAGCCTTGGCGATCTTCTGCAGACGCTGGAGCGCCGTGCGGTACTGGAGGGCCAGCGCTTCGTTGACCTCGACGGTGGAAGTTTCGGCGGTGTCCTTGATCCGGACCGTGAACTCCACCCGGCCCCGGGCCATTGAGCCGGCCAGGGCATCGCGGAGGGCGGGCTCCCACGCGGCCAGGGCCGGAGGGAGACTGAGGATAAGGTCGAGGTAGCGGTTGTTGTAGCTCTTCAGTTCCGCGGTGACCCTCAGGGGCCCCGCACTGGCCTCACCGAAGGCAAATCCCGTCATGCTGTTCATCTAGTGTCCTATCCCTAAAGTAGCTAGGGCTTGGATCTCGCCATTTTGGCTTCGTCTCGGTCGTGTTCGGTGCTCGGCCCAAGACCGGTCGGTCTTGGGCCCGTCAGTTTCGCTTCGCAAAACTGCGGGTCGCCCAAGGTCCGGAAAGGAGTTTTGCGAAGCAAAACTCCAGGACTTGGCCGAAGGCCAATGTCCGTGCACTTCCTCGACTTCGCCAAAATGACGATCTCCGGCGCCCAGATCTCCACGGGCTTTGCTTCGCTCGCCGCCTAACTGGTATTTTTTGCTTTGCGCTTCTCGCCCTTGTATCGGGTCTGTTCCTGTCAATCCTGCAAAGACCGTCATGCTGTTCATCTAGGTGGTCCCCGCTGCTTTGAGAAACTCGACGCCGACCTTCCAGTTGTCACCGGCCCCCATGGTGACCAGGAGGTCTCCAGGCTTCAGGGTCCTCTGGTAGTACGGGAGCGCCTCAAGGATTTCGTCGAAATAGACCACTTTGGGGTGAACCCGGGCCGTGGCGTTGTAGAGGGTGCGGCCGTCGATGCCCTGGGTATCGGTTTCCCGGGCGGAGGCGTAGATCTTGTGGAGGACCACCTCGTCGGCCGCCGAGAACGAGGAGGCAAACTCGTCGAGGAGGGTCTTGGTCCGGCTGTAGGTGTGGCTCATGAAATCCACCACGAGCCTCCGGTGGGGATAGAAGTCTTTGAGACCCCGCAGGGTCAAGCCGATGGCCGTGGGATGGTGACCGTAGTCGTCGAGGACGAGGACACCCCCGGCCTCCCCCACAATCTGGCTGCGGCGGCGGGAGCCCTTGAACGTGGCCAGGGCCGAGATGACGGCGCCCAGGTCGGGTTCTGCCATCGGGCGGGCCGCCAGGGTGAACACCAGGGCGCAGGCGCCGGCCGCATTGAGAACGTTGTGGGTTCCCGGAATCCCCAGGGAGAATTCGGGGGCAAAACCGGCCAGGCGGAAGCAGGAAGTCCCCGGGACAAACCTTCTTTCCACGACGCGGAAGGCGCCCTCGGCCCGGAGACCGTAGGGCACCAGCTTCAGGTCGGGTCTCTGGTGCCGGGCCGCCGAGGCCAGGGCCGAGGCCCCCGGGTCGTCGGCGCAGTAGACCAGCAGTCCCCCCGCCGGCAGCTTCATCGCGTACTCATGGAAGGCCCGGAAGATGTCGTCGTAGTCGGCAAAATAATCCGTATGGTCGAGCTCGACGCTGGTGACCAGGATGGCCGACGGGTGGAAGTACAGAAAATGCCGCTTGTATTCGCAGGTCTCCGCGATGAAGAACTGGTCGCCGAGGGCCAGAGTCGCCCGGTTGCCGAAGTCGGGAACCAGGGAACCCGCCAGCACGGACGCGGGCAAGCCCAGGGCCCGGGCCACCAGGCCCGCCATGGCCGTGGTCGTGGTCTTGCCGTGGACCCCCGAGATTCCCGCGGCCGAGGGAAACCCTTCGGAGAAGCGCCCGAGGGCCGCCGGGTAGACCAGCACGGGGAGTCCCCGGTGGTGGGCTTCGATCAATTCGGGGTTGGAGTCGGAAAAATAGGCCGCGGAATGGACGACCAGATCGGGAACTGGGTCGAGGTGACCGGCCTGGAAACTCTCAAAATAGGGAATCCCCGCGGCGTCGAGGATCTCGTCGGTGTAGAACTTTTCGGCTCCGTCGCTGCCCCGGACCTTCGCGCCCGAAGCCGCCAGAAGTTCGGCCAGGGCCGCCATTCCTGTGCCCTTCACGCCAACCATATGAACGGATTTGTTCTTCCAACCCGAGTCCAACGCCATGATCTGGTGAGAATACGTCAGGGCCTAGGACGAAAGCAAGCGGCCTTGGCGCCCCGCCGCCCGCTTTAGCCAATTCTCTCGAGGACCAGGGGTCGGAACAGCTGACGGGACCACTCGGGCATCAGTTCGTAGAGTTCGGTGCGATTGCTCCAGTCGTGGCTGAAGATGTAGATGATGAACCGGCCCGAGAGGAAGAGAGCAAACTCCCGAAGCGCCTGGGAGGTCGGCTCGGTGACCGGGTAGCCGTGGATGGCCAGGATGCGCCCCAGGAAGGCCACCACGCGGTCCAGGTATTGGGTGATCTTTTGGTAGACGTCTTGGAGTTCCCGACCGCGGAGGTTTTCCAGGGAACCGAACATGAGGTCCCGGATCTGAAAATGGAGGTCAAGAAGAGACTTGGAAAACCGGCTGACCTTGACCTGCAGGTCGATGGCGGGATCCGAGTACGCCGGGTCCTCGTCGAGCTTGAGGTTATCGATCTCGTCGTCGAGGAGGGAAAAGAGGATGTCCTCCTTGGTCTTGAACGAGAGGTAGACGGTGCCTTTTCCGATACCGGCGGCGGCGGCGATATCGGAAACAGACGTCTTGACGTAGGAGTACCGCCGGAAGAGTTCAAGGGAAACTTGCTTGATGGATTCCCGGGACACGGGGAAGGCCTCCTCGATAGTGACCGCTTTCGTTTTTGGTCACTATCGAGAAATACACCGAAAGCCTCGAAATGGCAAGGTCCCGTCGGGTTGCCCTGGCTGGGAATTCTCGCTAAGTTGGGACGGTGGTCCGCTTCTTCTGCCGGCCGGCCGTGCCGCGTCCCGATGATCTTTGCCTCGTTCACGCGCCCCTGAGCAGCGCACCGTCGTTTCGTCCTTCGGCCCAAGGGTGCTGGACGAGCCGGGCGTCCTTGCCCTGGAATACCGACCCCGGGCTCTTTCTGGGAGAGGTGGAACCAGAGGGTCGCCCCCTGTGGTCGATCGAGGCTCCGGTACCCGACGGAGAGACCTGGGTCCCGCTTCGCCAGCTGCTTGGCGAGCTCGGCGACGACCAGCTGAAGGCGGCCGTGAGGGCCATCGAGCTGGCCTCCTGGCGGAATCAGCACAGGTTTTGCGGGGTCTGCGGAACTCCCACGCGTCAGCGCGAAACCGAATTTGCCTTCGAATGCCCCCGCTGCGACACCGAATTCTGGCCGCGGGTCACTCCCGCCGTCATCATGCTCATCCACCGGGGCGACGAGGTGCTGCTCGCCCGGCACGCCCGAAGCCCGGGGCCGGTGTATTCTTGCGTGGCGGGGTTTGTCGAGGCAGGTGAGACCCTGGAAGAGGCCGTCGTCCGGGAAATCGACGAGGAAGTCGGCGTCAGGGTGGGGAAACCCTTCTACTTGGGGAGCCAGGCCTGGCCCTTTCCCCACGCGCTGATGGCGGCGTTTCTGGTCCCCTGGGCCTCGGGTGACCCGGTGCCCGACGGGCACGAGATCCTCGACGCCCGATGGTTCCGCCGCGAAACCCTTCCGCAGCTGCCCCCGGGCATCAGTATCGCGCGGCGGCTGATCCGCGAGTTCTTCCAAGATCCCGAAATTTGACTAAGGAGTCCCTATGACCATTCCTGAACGCCTGGCGGTCCTTCGCCGAGAAATGCACAGCCAAGGCTGGGCGGCCTTCGTCGACAGTGGCACCGATCCCCACGACAGCGAATATCTGGCGGCCCGCTGGGACACCCGTCCTTGGCTGAGCGGCTTCACGGGTTCAGCCGGAACCGTGGTGGTCACCGGTGACCAGGCAGGGCTCTGGACCGACGGACGGTACTTCCTGCAGGCCGAGGAACAGCTGAAGGGAACGGGCATCTCGCTGTTCAAGGAAGGAATGCCGGAAACGCCTTCGATCATGGGCTGGCTGGCCTCTCTTCTTCCCCGGGGGGCGGTGGTGGGTGTGGACGGGCAGACCGTCACCTGGGCCCGAATTCTCAAATGGAGGGCCGAGACCGCCGTGGCCGGACTCACGATTGAGGCCGGACCGGACCTGGTGGGACGGGTCTGGAGCGAGAGGCCCCTTCTTCCTGTGCACCCGGTGGAGGATCACGAAGCCGCCGTGACGGGCCTCGAGGGCCGGGGATCCAAACTGGAGCGTCTGAGAAAGGCCCTGGGGACCCTGGGGGCCGAAGCCCTGGCGGTAACGGCCCTCGACGACCTGGCTTGGCTGTTCAACCTGCGCGGGTCCGACGTCGAATTCACCCCCGTCTTCCTGGGATGGGGCTGGGTCGACGCCAAGCGGGCCCTCCTGTTTACCCAGGAGGACACCCTCGCTCCGGCCCTCCAGGGCCGCCTCGCCGAGGTCGGAATTGAGTGGGCCCCGTACAGCAGTTTTGAGGCCCGCTCGGAGGTGTTGGCCCGGGGCCAGCGCCTCCTCGTCCCGGATCGTACCAACGCCGCCCTCGTCCAGAGCTGGAAGGCGGCGGGGGCCCAGATCGTGGAAGGAGCTTCCCCAGTGGTGGCGATGAGGGCCAAGAAGTCCGAAGCGGAGTTGACGCTGGCCAGACGGGCCCACGAGAAGGACGGTGCGGCCCTGGTGGAATTTTTGGCCTGGTTCGCCCAAGAGGCACCCCGGGGCGCCTTGACGGAGACCGCCGCGGCCAACGCCCTCGACGACTTCCGCGCCCGACAGGGAGAATGGTACGGTCCCAGCTTCACGGCCATTCCGGGGTTTCGGGCCCACGGCGCCATCATCCACTACCACGCCGAAGGACAGGGTGCCCGGCTCGAGGGCCGGGGGCTGTTCCTTTTAGATACGGGGGCCCAGTACCGTGAAGGGACCACCGATGTCACCCGGACCCTCGTCCTGGGTGACCCGACTTCCGAGGAAATCGAAGACTACACGCTGGTCCTCAAGGCCCACGTCCAGGTGAGCCTCATGCCTTTCCCCGTGGGGACCAGGGGGTATATGGTCGACGCCCTGGCCCGGCGGGTCCTCTGGAAGGAGGGCCGAAACTATAACCATGGGACGGGACACGGGGTGGGCGTCTTCCTCTCGGTCCACGAAGCGTCGGCCCGGCTCAACACCGAACCCCTGCCGACGGCCCTGGAACCGGGGATGCTCCTGTCGAACGAACCGGGACTCTACCGCCCCGGGAAGCATGGGATTCGCATCGAGAACCTCGTCACCGTTGTCCCCGCGGGCCAGACCGAGTTTGCCACGTTCCTGGGGTGGGAGACCCTGACCCTTTGTCCCTATGAGCGGCGGCTTATCAACGCCTCACTCCTGGATCCCGATGAGCGGGCCTGGATCAACGCCTATCAGGCCCTCGTCCTGGAAAAGATCGGCCCCCGGGTGTCGGAGGGGGCCCGGCAGTGGCTGGAGGACGCCTGC
>JAHFSN010000071.1 GCA_023265735.1 Spirochaetaceae bacterium
AGGCCACCGACCCGGCCAAGGGCACCGTGGGCTACGAAGTCGGCACCGACGCTTCCCGGGTGTTTGCCCAGGTCATCAGCCGGGGCGGCAGCTTCCTCTCGTCCGACGGTCTGACCTACAAACTCGACACCCCGGAGATGAAGGCGGTTCTGCAGTACCTCCAGCAGCTCTACAAGGCCGGCTCGGCCCGGAAGATCGCCGAGAAGTACGGCGACCAGGCGGATTTCGCCAATGGGAAGGTCCTCTTCACCATGGATTCGAGCTCGGGGGCTTCGTTCTACGCCCGGGCCATCAAGGCCAGCCCCCGCGGAACTTTCCACTGGGGGATCGCCGCCATTCCCCACGACACCCCCGAAGCCATCCTCAACATCTACGGGGCCTCGGTCAGCATCGTGAAATCGACGCCTCAGAAGCAGCTGGCCGCGTGGCTCTTCTTGAAATGGATGAGCGAGCCCAAGCAGCAGGCGGCCTGGGTGCGGGTGTCGGACTACTTTCCCGTGCGACGGTCGGTGGCCGGCCAGCTCGACGACTACATCAAGACCAATCCGCAGTTTGGCCAGGGTTTTGACCTGCTGAAGAACAGCCACCAGCGGGGAGAGCCGGCTTTCCCCGGGTACGAACAGGTACGCGACGCCATCACCACCGCCGTGAATGCCGTCCTCGACGGGGCCGACCCGGCCGCCACCGCGGCGGAACTCCAGAAGAAGGCCCTCAAGAGCCTCCGGCAATAGGAGACGGTGAGGGAACCGCTAGAGTTGGCGACCTTCTTTCAGCTTGGTCCAGAACCGTTCGCGCACCTTGGGGGCCACGTCTAGCCCCAAGGCGGCGTCGAGGGCCTCGGGCTGGCTGAGGGCCACCTTTCGGAGGGCCTCCAGCTCCTGGCGGCTGAACTTCACGCCGCCCAGCAGGTGGTTCTCGAAAGACTCCACCGCCACGGGGGCCACGGCCCGGGTGATCTGCAAGATGACTTCGGCGTACTTGCGGATCTCCAGTTGGGCGTGGGCGTCGAGGCGCAGGGCCAGAAAATGAAAGAGGTTGTGGAGGTCCATGGTCCAGTACCACTCGGTGTAGAGGCTAAGAGGCAGGTTGATCCGTGCCAGTTCCCGGGCCACCCCTTCGTCCAGCAGGGCCTCGTACTCCCCGAAGGCCTGGCGCTGTCCTTGTTCCAGCAGACCCCTCACCTTTTCCTTCACCTCGGCCGGCACCTCTTCGCTGGATCTGCCCTGCTTGTTGTCGGTGCTCTGGAAGGCAATGGCCTCGGAATCGGGCACGTAGAATTCGTCCTTCATCACCGAGTAGCGGCCGGAGATTTCGTTTAGCTTGGCGGTCCGGTGACGCACCCACTGCCGGGCCACAAAGATGGGCATCTTGCAGTGAAACGTCAGGCTCACCTGTTCGAAGGGCGAGGTGTGCTGGTTGCGCAGTAGGTAGTCGATGAGCCCCTTGTCTTCGCGAAAGGTCTTGGTTCCCTCCCCGTAGCTCACCCGGGCAGCCTGGACAATCCGGGCGTCGGATCCAAGGTAGTCGACGAGCCTGACGAACCCTTTGTCCAACACGGGAAAGGCCTGATCGAGGATGGCTTCGGCTTCGGGAACGGCGATACGGGGCATGGGACCTCCTGGGGATGGGGCCAGTGTAAACGATCGGCCGGGTCGCTCCAAGCCTTCCAAACCGGCGCGCTTTTCGATAGGATGCGGGGCATGGTCCGTTTCCCCGTCGTTCTGCTTGCCGCGTTCCTCGTCGGCTGTGAACCGCCCCCTCCTCCGGCCCCCAAGGTCGTCCAGCAGGAGGTGTTCACCACCGTGATCACCGTCAGCCTGTACGGAAGCGCCACCGATCAGGTGTTCACGTCGATCTTCGACCGCCTCCACCAAATTGACGCATGGATGAGCGACTTTCGAACCGACAGCGAAATCAGCCGGGTCTCGGCCCAGGCGGGCATCGCCCCGGTCAAGGTTTCCCCCGAAACCCTGAAGGTCGTGGCCCGGGCCCTCTCCGAATCGGCGCTGACCAAGGGCATTTTCGACCCCAGCATCGGTCCCCTCACCCACCTCTGGAACGTGGGGAGCGACGAGCCCCGGGTGCCGTCGGCGACGGCCATCGCCGAGGCCAAGGCCCTGGTGAACTGGAAGGACGTGGTCGTCGACGAGAAGGCGGGTACGCTGTATCTCAAGCGCCGGGGCATGCGGCTCGATGTGGGCGGCGTGGCCAAGGGGTTTGCCCTCGACGAGGCCCTCGTCTTGGCGCGGAAGGCCGGAATCACGTCGGGCATCTTCAACATGGGCAACAGCTCCATTGGGCTCCTCGGCCAGAAGCCCGGCGGCAAGCCCTGGAAGATCGGCGTCCAGGACCCGTTCCAGGCCAGCGGAGCGTACTTCGCCACGGTCGAAGGCTCCGAAATGACAGTAGAAACCAGCGGACCCTACCAGAAATTCTTCATGGCCGGCGGCAAACGCTATCACCACATCATGGACCCTCGGACCGGGGCCCCGGCGGCCAGCGGACTCGAACAGGTCACCCTCATCCTCCCGCTCGACACCCAACTGGCCGACGGCCTTTCCACATCGTGCTTCATCTTGGGCCTCGACAAGGGCCTGGCCCTCATCGAGTCCCTACCCGACGCGGCGGCGATCTTTGTGACCAGCGACCACAAGGTCGTCCTGTCGTCCCGGGTCGGCGAGAGGTTCCACCTCCTCGACAAGAGCTTCACCCAGGTCGCCGCCCCGGGATTGTGACGCTTCTCCCGGGACCCCTTTTCCGATAAACTGAACGGATAATTTTCAGGAGGTCCCTATGTCCAAGCTCAGCGACGTGCAGAACTGGAAACTGAACGTCGACAACTTCATCACCGAAATCGTCGAGCGCGACCTCCAGCAGGGCAAGAACGGCGGCGCCGTGGTCACCCGCTTTCCCCCCGAACCCAACGGCTACCTTCACATCGGCCACGCCAAGAGCCTCACGCTGAACTTTGGCCTCGCCGCCCGGTACGACGGCCACTGCAACCTTCGTTTCGACGACACCAACCCGGCCAAGGAGGAGATGGAGTACGTCAACGGCATCATCAACGACGTCAAATGGTTCGTCGGTCACGACAACTTCAACATCCTCTGGGCCTCGGACTACTTCCAGCTCATGTACGACCGGGCCGTGGCCCTCATTCAGGCGGGGAAGGCGTACGTGGACGACAGCTCGGCCGAAGAGATCGCCAAGATGCGGGGGGCCCCCACGGAACCGGGAACCCCCAGCCCGAACCGCGACCGCAGCGTCGAGGAGAATCTCCGGCTCTTCCAGGACATGACCGACGGTAAGTTCCCCGACGGGGCCTGCGTGCTCCGGGCCAAGATCGACATGAACAGCCCCAACACCAACCTGCGGGACCCGGTCCTGTACCGCATCAAGCGCTTCACCCACCACAACACCGGCGACAAGTGGCTGGTTTACCCCATGTACGATTGGGCCCACGGGTGGGAAGACAGCGTCGAAGGCATCACGCACTCCCTGTGCACCCTGGAATTTGAGAACCACCGGCCCCTCTACGACTGGTTCCTCGACCAGTTCCCCGCCGACCATCATCCCCGGCAGTATGAGTTCAACAAGCTGGCCATCGGGCACACCGTCCTCTCGAAGCGCAAGCTCATTGAGTTGGTGAAGGAGAACCGGGTCGATGCGTGGGACGACCCGCGGATGCCCACCCTCTGCGGACTGCGGCGCCGCGGGTACACACCCAGCGCCATCCGCAAGTTCTGCGAAGCGACGAACTACACCAAGACCGACGGCAGGGTCGACATTTCCATGATGGAGTTCTACCTGCGCGAGGAGCTCAACAAGACTTCGCCCCGGGTGATGGTCGTCTTCAACCCCCTCAAGGTGACGATCACCAACTACCAGGGGTCAAGCGAGGTTGTCGACGTCGAGAATAATCCGGAAGATCCGGCGGCGGGCTTCCGCCAGGTTCCCTTTGGTCCCCACCTCTGGGTGGACGGAGAGGACTTCGCCGAAACCCCCGCCAAAGGCTGGTACCGGCTGGCCCCCGGAGCCGAGGTACGGCTGAAGGGCGCCTATTTCGTGACGGTGAAAGACGTGGTGAAGGACGCCTCGGGTCAGGTGATCGAGCTCAAGTGCACCTACGACCCGACCACCCGCGGGGGGGAAAGCCCCGACGGGCGCAAGGTGAAGGGAACCATCCAGTGGGTGAGCGCCGACCACGGCCTGGCCTTTGAGACCCGGCTCTACGACACGCTTCTGGCCGTAGAAAGTCTAGCCGATGTGCCCGAGGACGAGGACTGGCGCAACTACCTCAACCCCCAGAGTCTCGTGGTCACCCAGGCCATCGGGGAACCCACCCTGAAGGACGCTAAACCGGGCGTCGCCTACCAGTTCATGCGCAAGGGGTACTTCTGCCTCGACAGCAAGGACTCGACGGCCGGGGCTCCCGTGTTCAACCGAACCGTTACGCTGAAGGACACCTGGACGAAGCAGAACAAGTAAGGCTAGCGGCGATTCGTTGCAGCGGGGGCGTTCCGGGGAACGATGGAGAGCTGCCCGCGAAACTGCTCCAGGTGGAGAAGGACAAACTCCAGAGGATACGTACGGGCGGTGAGGACTTCCACGGCCTGCTGAACCTCGAGGGGGCTGAGGGTGGGAATGTCGGTCTGGACGATGTCGCGGTTTTTGAGGTGGATGCTCCACTGTCCCCAGGCATTCTTGTACTGAATGTAGCCGGGGTCCCAAAGGACCAGTCCCGGGTCGAAGAGATCTTCGGGGGCCGGGGGAGGCAGATGGTCGGCCGTCTGAACAAAGGCCAGGACCTTTTGCCGCCAGGCCTGGGTCACCTCTCCCCCGTTCCCAAACCGGCTCAGCGGAATCTTCTCCCCCGAAAGAGTTTGCACAAGATCCATCAGGTTCCACAGGGTGAGGGTGTGGATCTCCTCGGGCGTGATCGACTCGCCCCAGACCGAGAGGTACCCGTGGCCCCCGTCGTCGGTCCTGAGGAAGTCTTTCTGGAACGTCAGGGCCTGTTCTTCCTCGGTGAGAGGAGAGTCGAGGGCCCCCAAGGAGCCCCCAAGGACGAATCCTGTAAAAAGCACAAGAAACCACTTCATTTTCCTGATTATCGGCAGTAGGATGCCAAAATCCTCGGCGCAGGCCGAAAAAAATCCTCCGGAGTCGTGTTTGAAGGCCAGGGGCTCGGGCTCGTTTCTCGCATTGTTCTTCAAGAATTTGGTTCTGATCGTTGTCGGCCTCTTCGTGGTGTACTTCGGTTCCGTGGTGGTCCTCACCCTCATTTACCGGCAGATCGACCCCCCGGTGACGGCCCTGATGGTGCTCCGCCGCCTCGAAGGCGTCCAGGTGACCCCCGCCCGGCCCCTCGCCTACGAGAGGATCCCTTCGTTCGCCAAGAAGGGCATCGTGTTCCTCGAGGACCATGAGTTCTGGACCCACCATGGCTTGGTCTGGGGAGCCATCCGAGAAGCCTGGGAAGCCAACCAGAAGGCCAAGCGGGTCGAGCGGGGCGGCAGCACCATCACCCAGCAGTTGGCGAGGAACCTCTTCCTCTTTCCCGAACGTCTCTATTTACGCAAGGTCCTCGAAGCCGGAACCGCCCTCGTCCTCGAGACTCTCCTGACCAAGCAGCGGATTCTGGAACTCTACCTCAACCACATCGAGTGGGGTCCTGGGGTCTTCGGCATCGAAGCCGGCGCCCGGTACAACTTCGGCACGGGGGTCCGCAACCTGACCGCGGACCAGATCGCCCGGCTGGAGGCCATCATCACGAACCCGGTTAAGTACAACGTCACCAACTTTTACCGGCACCGGGGCATGGTGGCCCGCTACGAATCCCTCGTTGAGTGAAAGCCAGGCTTAAAAGCGATAGACGACTCCGACCAGAAGGGGCCAGGGTAGGCTCGAGGCCTCGGCGAAGCCTCCCCAGTGCTCGTCGGCGTGAAACGCTAAGCCCAAGAGCGCGGCGCCCTGCAGCTGGGGCAGCACCTGGACTCCCAGCCCCGCGTAGGTGTCCCAGGCGTTGAGCCATTCCCATTTGTGATCGAGGGACTTCCAGTGGTAACGCAGGGTGGCCAGGACCCCCGCGTCGAAGCTGGAGTCCTGCCACCCGACCCTGGCGGCGACTCCCCAGTCCAGGGGCACGGTGGGAGCGGGATAGAGCCGCCCGAGTTTGACGTCGGCGCCACCCTGCAGGTGAAGGACCCCGCTGGACGAGGGCCCCAGGCCCAGCTGGGCCGAAGCTTCGCCGGTGTCCGCCCCAAAGAGGGTACCGGCACCAGCCAGAACGAGGGCGAGAGCAAGCCACTTTCTCACGGTTCGGTCCTTCCCCGGGGTTTGGCCCGGGCTGTCGGTTCGGCCTCGAGGGGATTCTCTGGCCAATAGTGGCGAGGATACCGCCCCCGCATCTCCTTGCGCACCTCAGGATAGGTGTTCTTCCAGAAGCTTGCTAGGTCAGAGGTCACCTGCAGGGGCCTCTGGGCGGGAGACAGCAGGTGGAGGACCACGGGTCTTCCGGCCACGAGGGGGGATTGGGCCAGGCCGAAGACTTCCTGAATTCTGACTTCCAAGACCACCGTCCCTTCTCGATACTCGAGCCGTCGCCGGCTGCCACTGGGAACCACCAAGGTCTCGGGCACCTCCTGGTCCAACCGCGTCTTCACCGACCAGGGAAGACCCGCTTCCAGGGCCTGGCGGAGCAAAGACTCGGTAAAGACCGGCCCGCCGGAGAGGTCCGCGAAGTCGGCCAGCCACGCCCAGTCGGCCGGTCCCGAATGGTCCAGGAGGGCGAGCCGGTGGACCAACTGGCGGCTCGACCCGTTCCAAGGGAGGGTTTCGGGGTCCACCGATTCCAACCGTTTGCCCAGGTCCTCCCTGACCTCTTCTTGGGCGTCGGCAACCGACAGCCCTGTCCTCTCGAGCAGTAGGGCCCCCGCCCGCCGTAACCGGAAGACCCGGGGCCGCCAGCCATCCCATGCGACTTCCACCGACGTGGTCGTCTGGGGACCCAGCACGATGAGGGCGTCGCCCTCCCCCAGGGGGACGGCGAGACTCACCCATCCTGTCGTCTCTCCCGCATCGGCGTCGAGGATCACCAACCACGGATTGGCGGCCAGGGCGCCCCGGGCCCTCAGCATCCGGCCCCCGGGGATCTGGAAGACGGCGGCGTCGCCCGTGACCTCCCGGCGCTGGGCCACCCGGTCGGGGAACCCCGGCGCGACCACTCGGCCGACGACGTCACCAGCAGGGAGCTTGCCCGGAAGGCCCCGGGCCGAGGGATCGAGCCGCCGCAAAAGGTCGAGGGCCGTCGCGCGAAGAGGGCTCCAGAGGGGTCCCTGCGCGCCCCCCAGCAGGGGTTCGAGACGGAGACTCAGATCAGGGTCCCGAAGGGTGGGCAAAGGATCCCGGTCCTGGAGAAGAGCCGCGCAGGCCGCAGCGAGGCCCCGTTCGTCCTGGGACCGAAGAAGGAGCACCCCGAGCCGAGGTCCCACGCCGAGGCCGGCGATCCGGCGGCCCTCGGCAGTGACCTCTCCGTCCAGGGCCCCCAGGTCGTGGAGCAGCTGCCGGGCCCGATTCCACCCCGAAGGTGGGGGCGGCGTCATCCACGTGAGGCCATCGGGGTCCACCACTCCCCACAGGGCACATTCCAGCACTAGGGACGAGAGGTCCGCCCGCCGGATCTCGGGTTCCCCCTGGGGTTCGAGCCGTTCCGACGGCGCCCAGAGCCGCCAGCACTGCCCGGGTTTGGTCCGGCCCGCCCGTCCTCGGCGCTGGTCAGCCGAGGCCTGGCTGACCCGCTCGGTCACGAGTCGGTCCAACCCTCGGCTCTGGTCGAACCGATTGAGCCGGGCCAGACCGGGGTCGATGACCAACTCGATGTCGGGGATGGTCAGGCTGGTTTCGGCCACCGAGGTGGCCAAGATGGTCTTGCGGCGGTTCCCGGCCAGCGGCTCGAGGACGGCGGCCTGGTCCTCGCCCGACAAACTTCCATGGAGGAACAAGATGGTCTCGTCCCGGTGCCGGGCCGCGTCGGCCAGGGCCTCGGCCACCCGGCGAATCTCGGCCCAGCCCGGCAGAAAAACCAGAAGTCCCCCGGAGACCGCGTCCCACCCGTCGGT
>JAHFSN010000072.1 GCA_023265735.1 Spirochaetaceae bacterium
TGGTCGAGCAGGGGAGCCTTGTCGGGGAAGATCAAATCTTGGCCATCGGGACTTCCCCGGGTGAGCTAGCCGTCCACTCCCCTATACCCGGAAGAATCGTTGAGTTCCGGGAGCTTACCCTTCCCTGGGGTCAGGTTTCGACCGCCGCGCTGGTTCAACTCGAGGGCGAGTTCAATCGCACGGGGCGAAGCAGGGCTCGGCAGGAATGGGCCCTGGTGGCCGTCAGCGAGCTGAGGGAGAGAATTCTGAAGGCAGGGATCTATCTGGAGTCCAGTCCCCTCGATCCCCGCTGTGTCTTTGAGCATATCCCCGCCGTCCTGGAGCACCTCGTGGTCAACGGCCTGCAGCCGGAACCCTATTTGACCCTGTCCCACGACCTCCAGCGGGAACGCGCTGAGGATCTTGCCGAAGGGGTCCGGATCCTTCAGAAGATCTTTCAGCCCCAGTTTACTCACTTGGTGTCTGACCCTGACCATGCCGAGGAATGGGAAGTCACCTTCTCATCGCTGCTTGACGGAGTGAGGCTTCACCGGTTCCATTTTCGTTATCCTCAGGCCCAACAAGGAGTTCTTCTCCAGAACCTCGGTTTCGATCTGGCCCAGGCTAGGGGCGGGAACGTGCTGGTTCTCGACGCGGCCTCGGTGCTGGCCATCCGCGACGCGGTTGTCGAAGGGTCGGCGCAGACCGAAAAGGATATCGTCGTCTCGGGACGCGGGGTGAAGAATCCCGGCGTCTACCGTGTCCGCGTGGGGACCCCCCTGGTCCAGCTTCTCAAGGACATCGGCGGGGTGAAGGCCGGGGACCACAAGGTGCTGGTGGGGGGGCCCTTCCAGGGACACGAGGTCGATTCTCTGGTCACCCCCGTGTTGAAATCTACCCAGGCCGTCCTCGTGCTGGAAAAGGTCGAGGTGAACGAGCGGACCCCCGGTCCCTGCATCCGTTGCGGCCAATGCGTGGAAGCCTGTCCCGTGGGGCTGGAACCATTGAACCTCTACAAGGCTTTGGTCCAAGGGGACCTCGCCCAAGCCCAGGACGAGGGCCTGGGCTGGTGCATTGAATGCGGAATCTGCTCCTATGTCTGCCCGTCGCGGGTTCCCCTGCTTTCCCAGTTTCAAGCCTCCAGGGAGGAGGCCCATCGTGAATCCTAGGCTGCCCCAGACCTTTGACAAGATGACCACCCTGAGACTTCACGGGTCCTTCCTCCTGGCCCTGGCTCCCATCGTGGCCTTTTCCGTGGCCTGGCAGGGTGTCAGGCCCCTCATCCTGACCCTGCTGTCGATGGGGGCCGCGTGGCTTTCGGAAGAGCTGCTGCGCCGACTGACCAAGACCCAGGCTCCTCGGGATCTGAGCGCGCCCCTCTGGGGCCTCCTGCTCGCGCTGCTGCTCCCCGCCAACGCGCCGTTCTACCTGCCCGTGGTGGGTTCTGTCTTTGCGGTCCTGGTGGTGAAGGGGCTTCTGGCCGGGTCGGGCACCCCGTGGATCAACCCCGTCCTAGCCGCCTGGGCCCTGATCCAGACCACGTGGCCTGGCACGTTTGCGGCCGGTCCGTTCTCCGTGTCTTCCCACCAGACGGCCCTGGGAGGGCAGGCTACCGACTGGCTGAACACCAACCTGTTTTCGTGGTTCAGCATCCAATTGCCTTCAGGGTACGTGGACCTCTTCCTCGGCTCCGGGCGTCCCGAATCGGCTCTCCTGGTGGAATCCGGCACCGCCGTCCTCCTCGCCTCCACGGTCTACCTGCTCGCCAAGGGGTACTTTCCGTGGCAGATTCCGGCGGCCTTCTTCGCGGCATTTTCCCTGCCCACGGCCCTGTTGGGCGGAGACGTTCTTCTCCAGGTCTTTTCGGGCGGTTTCCTGCTCAATATGTTTATCCTTGCCTCCGATCCGTCGTCGCGTCCGCTAAGCCGTCGGGGACTGGTGGTCTACGGGTTGGGCGCAGGAGCCCTCACGTGTTTGGTACGAACTTGGGGCCTGAGTTCCGACGGCGTAGGTTACGCTGTGCTCTTCATGAGCCTCGTGGTTCCCTGGCTCGATGCAAGACTGAGGCGAAAAGTTCTTAACGATTTCCGGTTGGCATGATACGATGGCAGAGGTTCAAAAGTGAATTTTCTAGATATTGTTTTCGCCTCCCTTCTCGCCAACAACCTTCTCGTCTTTTCCTTTTTTGGTCTGGGAGAGTTTCTGAAGGCCCAGAGTGCCTCCGATCTCATCCGGCGAACCCTCGTCCTCGCCTTGGTCTTCGTTTTGGCCTCCGCCGGATACTGGGCCGGAGATCATTTCCTGCTCCAGCCCTTTCACGTTGAGTTCCTCAGGACGTTGCTTCTTTTGGGGGTTCTGGCCGTGGTTTTGGGCACCTACTCGGCGGTGCTGGGAAGCAGCGCCGGCCAAGGCGTCTGGCCGTATCCTTCGGAACTTCTTGTCCACAGTTTCCTCATCGGTGGGGTGCTCCTTGTCGGGTCTTTGAGCCCTGAGCCCCTCGAAGTCTTGGTCGCGGCCGCCGGGGCTGCCTGCGGGTACGGAGCGGCCCTTGTCCTCCTGGGGGCCGTCTTTCAAAGGCTCTCGAGGGAGGCCATTCCTCCCTTTGTTCAGGGTCTCCCGCTCCGACTCCTGACCCTTGGACTGGTGTGGCTGGTCCTCCATGGCCTGGGATTCGCGTTTGCCGGGAAAGTTTCATGATTCTCGACAAGATGCAGTTTCTTCTCGGGTTCTGCTTTTCGCCGCCTCTGCATTCCTCTGACGAGGAGATCGAGGCGTACTACCATGCCGCCGTAAAGCCTTTTGTCACAGTCGCTTACCAGTTCTCCGACGTCCCCATGACTCTATTCTTTTCGGGACCGCTGCTGTCTTGGATTGAGACCGAACACCCCGAGTACCTGACGGCGCTCACCGAGATGATCAAGCGCAAGCAGGTCGAGATCCTGGGCGGCGGCTACTATTCGCCCATTCTCCCCCTGATCCCGCCGACCGACCGGCTGGGGCAGATCGAGGAACTGACAACGTTGGTCCGAAAGCTGCTGGGGAAGCGACCCCGGGGACTCTGGCTGACCAAGGGAGTCTGGGACCCGGCGCTGGTGGTTCACCTGACCGGAAGCGGCATGGAGTACACGTTTCTGGAGGAGGGAGACTTCCGGCGGGTCGGGGTGGCTCCCCAGCAGGTAGGCTTGCCCCGGCTCACGGAGCATCAGGGCCGTCTCATGACCGTGTTTCCATTCCACGCCGACCTGGCCGAGAAGGTCCAGCAGGGAGATTTTGAGTCGTTTTTGGCCACCGTCGCGTCCCGCCGAAAGCGCGACCGGCAGCTCCTGAGCCTGCTGCTTTCCGTGGACACGGTAGCCGACGGCGAGTTCTTCACTCGCTCGGCCCAGGGGCTCGATGAGTTTCTTCAGTTGGTCCGGTCCTACTATCCGGAGATCGAACCGGTCACGGCCTCGAGCTTCCTGAAAAAGAACCAGCAGGCCCTGGACCGGTCGTACTTTTCGGCTACCACCTACGATGAGCTGGCCCGCCGGACGGGTCAACCGCCCCGTCCCGCCGCGGGCTCGCAGATCTGGAAGCAATTTCTGGCCAACGACGAGGCCGCCAACCAGCTTTACAACAAGATGACCTACGTGCACCTCCTCGTTACGTCGCTGCGGGGTGACAAATACAAGAAGAAGAGCGCCTACGACGATCTGTGGAAGGCCCAGAACTGGTTCGGGTTTCTGGGGGGACCCGACGCGAAAGCGGTGAGCATTCACCGGCAGAAATCGTTCGCGGCCCTTCTGAACGCCGAAGCCCTCCTGCGGGACAGGGCCAATTTCGAGCCTTCCCTGACATCCCAAGACATCGACCTCGATGGGGTGAACGAGTTCCTGTACCAGGGCCGTTCGTACAACCTCTACGTCGATTCGGTCGGAGGGCAGGTCTTCGAGTGGGACTTCCTTGAGAAACCTTGGAATTACATCGATAGCCCGGGTTTCGGGACCGAAGGACCCCAACCCCAGGCGTTTGTGGACAGGTTCCTCCGCGGTGGAGCCGACGCCGCGGCGTTCTTCCGACGGGAGTACCGGTTAGTCGAGCTTAACCGTGAGCACCGCAGTTTCCAGCTGATGGCGGTGGACTCCGTCGAGGGTCCCCAGGGCCGTCAGCCGCTCAGACTCAAGAAGACCTATCGCTTTGACCAGGAAGTCATCTTCGTGGACTACGAGCTGGAGCTCCTCACCGGGCCGCCCTGGGATGGGTGGTTTGCGAGCGAGGTGCACTTCTCGTATTCTTCGCTGGCGTCGGTGGTGGGGACGTGTTTCGGCGGCGACGAGTCCTCGACGGGGTACCGGATCAGCGACGGCACCCGCAAGACCGACCAGCACTGGGCTTGGTCGCCCCAGGCCTCGGTAACGTTCTCTGGGGGTACCCTCTGCCCGAAGTGGCCCGTGGTCCTCAACCCAGGAGAAACCTGGAGGACATCCCTCAGTCTGACTCTGAAGCGAGAAGACTGAATAGCGACTCGATGTACGGTCCGGTTTCGTCGGGATAGACGCTCCGGGCCTCCAGGAATTCCAGAAAGGCCCTTCGATAGTCCTTGAGAGACCCGCGCGCTTCCCCAAGATAGAACCGGGCCCGGGCCTCGGTTTTGGCGTCGAGGGTCAGTTTTAGCACGTTGGTGAGGGCATCTACGGCCCCCTTCCAGTCCTGGGGCTGCAGGTAGGCCCGCTGGATTTCTTCCAGGTACTTCGCGGCCCCCTCCTGGGTGCCCGACCGTTCTTCGGGAAAGATCCAAAGCGGGGGAAACGCGGGGGCCGGAGCCGTGGTCCCTCGGGCAACCTTTCGGAGGGCATTTTGAGACCCTTCGGGGAGGGGCCGGGGCGCGACGGGCTGATAGGCCGTAGGGACCAACGGTGTTCCCGAATCGGGTTCGGCGGCCACCCGAAGCAGCGGAAGCGGCAAGTCCCGGGTCGAGTCGGTCACCTTGGGTCTCAGGGAAGGATCGGGGGTGGCATCGAGAACCTCTTGGGGCAGGGCCACCAGGGGGAATCCCACGGCCTGGTCGGTGGTATTGGCGGGCAAGAACGCGTCGGCCCGCCCATCGGCGTAGGCCTGGGCATCGACGATGGCGTAGTAGAACTGCAGACCGGGCGGCGGCGTGTCCCGAAAGGGGGCCGCAGCGCCCGTGGTGAACCCCAGTTGAGTCGAGTCCTTGAGGTCGGCCGCAGAACGGAGGGGGCTTGTCCGCCGAAAGACGGCGAGTTTCTTATCCGGGGGGAACGCTTCAAAGGGGACCTGGATCTGGGGATTCGCGTAGACGATGACCCCCACCTTCACCTGGGCCGTGGGAGCGGGAGGTTCCCCGGTGGGTTGGATGGCCGTGGTCGTCTTGTTCTTGAAGGGGACGAAGAACCGTTTCTGGTTTCCCGATTTGTCCCTGAGAAGGACGAGATAGAACGATGGCGAGGTGACTGTCTTGTCCTCGTAGGCCTCGACACCCGAGTCGACCGTGGCCAGGAGTTTGGCTTTGGCCAGGTTGTCTTTGAGAATTTCCTTATCGGACCGAAAGATCTCGTACTTCGCGCCGGGGGAGCCGGCGGCGTCCTTCCAGGTGATCAGGACGCTCTGTCAGTTGGCCTGGGTGGCTATCCGGGACACGTAAGCCGGTTCCTCGGCCCACAGGGGTGCCGTCACGCTTCCTACCAGGAGAACAAGGGTTCCCCACAACCTTCTCAACGCGGCCTCCTCCCTTGCGGGTTCTTCCTCCATTTATCGACAGCACAAGGGAAAAATCAATCCCATTTGACACGACGAGCCCCTGGACCCTACATTAGTTTCATGTTTGTTTGCGCCGCCTGCGACTACGGCAACGAAGACAGCCGGATCAAGGTCGACCATGTGCTCCTTCAGTACGGGTTTCGCAAGGTTCAGAAGAACTTGTACGAGACCTCCAGCCTGTCGGAGAAGAACCTGGCCCGGCTCAAGCTCGACGTCGACAAACTCACCGACTTCTACGACATCTTGCGGCTGTACCAGTACCCCATGGAAAACACCCTGGTGATCACCTCCCTCGAAGGGAAGAAGTGGAAGCGGACCGTCCTTAAACCCTAACCAGGAGACCACGATGCTCGAAGACCTCCAAGCCCCCATCGCCACCCTCGACAAGGAAATCCTCGATACCTGGAGGCGTCTTTGACCCCGACGCCATCCGTCAGCAGGTCCAAGACCAGGAGTCGATGACCCACGACCCGAATTTCTGGACCGACCAGGAACGGGCCCAAAAAGTCATGACGGGAATCAAGCGCCTCAAGGACAGGGTTGAGCCCTGGGAGGCGCTTCTGAAGGAACAGGACGACCTCAAGACCCTCTTCGAGCTGGCGATGGCCGAGGGTGACCAGTCGCTGGAAGGCGAGGTCCGCGACCTCCTCAAGAAGGTCAGGGAGCAGTACGAGTCCCGACGGGTGCTGGAACTGCTCTCCGGCGAAGCCGATTCGTGCGACGCCTTCGTGGACATCCACGCGGGGGCCGGCGGAACCGAGAGCTGCGACTGGGCCTCGATGCTGGTCCGGATGTACACCCGATGGGCCGAGCGGCGCAAGTTCAAGGTCGAGGTGGTCGACCTTCTGGAAGCCGAAGGGGGCGTCAAGTCGGCCACCCTGCAGATTTCCGGCGAGTACGCCTACGGGTTTCTCAAGAGCGAAAGCGGGGTTCACCGCATGGTCCGGATCAGTCCCTTTGACGCCGCGGCCCGGCGCCACACGAGCTTCAGCTCGGTGGCCGTCCACCCCGTCCTCGACGATTCCATCGAAGTCGAGATCCGGCCCGAGGATATCCGGGTCGATACCTACCGGTCCCAGGGCGCCGGGGGCCAGCACGTCAACAAGACCGACTCGGCGGTTCGGTTGACCCATTACGCCACGGGCATCGTCGTCCAGTGCCAGAATGAGCGGTCGCAGCACAAGAACAAGGCCACGGCCATGAGCATCCTCAAGAGCCGGCTCTACGAATACTACAAGGCCGAGCAGGACAAGGAAATGGCGACCAAATACTCGGCCGACAAGAAGGCCATCGAGTGGGGGTCCCAGATCCGGAGCTACGTCTTCCAGCCCTACACCATGGTGAAGGACCATAGGACGAAGCACGAGGTCGGTCAGGTACAGAATGTCATGGATGGTGACTTGGATGGCTTCATGGAAGACTACCTCCGGTCGGCGTGGGAAAACACCCTGGCCGCTCCGGGCGGAGATGACGACATCTAGGACCCTCTGGCTGACGGTCGCCCTCCTGCTCTCCGTTTCAGGTGTTTGGCCCGACAGCCCAGCCTCAACGCCTGCGTCGGGGGGGCAGGGTTCGTTTTCCTACCCCAAGGTGATGAACTGGGCCTTGGGTCAATTTCAGGGGGAGGGGGAGTGGACGGTCCGGCTGCCCCTCCTGCTGATCCGCGGCTGGGACACCCTTCCGGACCACCAGTTGACGGACCCCGAGCAGGCGGCCCTGAGGACCCTCTGGAAGGAGGATACCCTCAGGACCCTCCATCGCCAAAGCACATCGCTGCGCCTTGGTCTGGATCGAAAGAAGCTCACGGGATCCTTGCCGCTCACGGAGCCCGACGCCACCGCCAAGTCGCTTTCTGACCTCGGCAAGAAGGTGGCCGAAGCCCAGGGCCCTCCCAATCCCGACAACGATCCTCCGAAGACGCTGCCCCTCAAGGCGGTTTGGGAAAGCAACCAGACCAACCGGCCGTGGGTGGCCCTCGACGCCCATGACCTGCTGACCAGGGCCAAGGCCCAATTCGCTGTTACTGGCACCGTGCGGTCGGTGGGCAGCTACCTCGACGTGTCGGTCCAACTGACCAGCGCTCTGGAAAACAAAGTGCTGGCTTCCTGGGAGGGAAGGTTCGCTCCCGAGGAGGCTACGGACAGGATGGAGGAGGCGTCCCTGCGTTTTCATGGCGTGCTTCTGGGGAGGGCCTGGTCGGGGCTGTCCGTCGGTTCCGATGTGGTGGGCACCCGGATTCTGGTGGCGGACCGCTGGCACAACCTCCCCTGG
>JAHFSN010000001.1 GCA_023265735.1 Spirochaetaceae bacterium
AAGAACGTCAGCGGCAGCTGGCCGAGGATCTCACCCGCAACGAAGGCCACGCCCAGGCCATCTCGGAAAAGAAGAAGGCCCTCGGCTCAGAACTCGACGCCCGCAAGGCCGACAAAGACGCCCTAGCCGCGGCCCTCAAGGGCTGCCAGACCAACATCCAGGAGTTTGATACCTCAATCGAGACGGCCCGGTCCTCGGTGGCGGCCCTGACCGAAGAGAAACTGAAGGGCGAAGAGCGCCTGCGGGTCCTCGAGGCCGACGACACCCGGCTCCAGGATGAACTGCGGCAGGTCACCGACCACCTCGTCCAGGAACTCGACCAGAAGCTCAAGGACGAAGGGTTTGCCTGGCACAAGCTTCCCCACCTCACCGAGCAGATGGAGGCGGCCCTGGGGTCGATCCAGGTCCTGGTTCGGGGACGAAGGGACCTGCTGACCAACGCCGCCGCGTCGAACTCGGTGCCCGGAGGCAACGTCCAGGCCTTCCACAAGCAGCTGGCCGATTCCTTGGGGCAGGTACTGGAGCAGTTCGCCATTTTTGTCGACGGCTGGGAAACCTATCGCAAGGCGGTGCCCCGGTTCCTCGAGGACTTCCTCTCTCCCAGCGGTATCATTACCCAACGGCGGACCCTGGAGGACGAGCTGGCCACCGTCAGGACCGAGGCCCAGTCCCAGAAGGACGAGCTCAAGCGTCTGACCGACGAGATCCAGCGGCTCGCCGCCGCCATCGAAGGCTACCGGAAGAACCTCGAAGACCTCCGGCTGGCCGAGGTCCGGATGCAGACCCAGCTGGCCGGGTTCGAGGAGACCATTGGACGGCTCCAGCGGGACCTGGGCGAACAGGAGACCCTGCTGGCGACCAACCTGGCCGACCGCCACGCCATCGTTGGCAAGCAGGCGGCCTGCACGGCCGAGCTGGGAACCTTGGCGAAGAAACTCGAGGAGAACGCCGTCCAGGAAAGGGCCCTCCGAGAAAAGCGGCAGGGGCTGGAAAAGGACCTCAGCGCCCGTAACCAGGCCCTGGCCGGGCGCCAGAAGGAACTCAAGGCCGGACAGGAGAACCTGGCGGCCATCCAGGCCGAGCGCGAGGAGCTCCACGTCCAGGCGGCCCAGGTGGCGGCCGAAATCAAGGCCGTCTTTGACGCCTTCCGCGACAAGCATTCCGTCGATCTTTCCGAATACGAAGCCGAAATCCAGGGACAAGACACCGCCCTCGGGGACCTGCGGGAAACCCTCCATCAGAAGCGTGAGGAACTGCGTGTCCTGGGACAGGTCAACCTCATGGCCGTCGAGGAATTTGCCGAAATCGACGAACGGTTCGCCTTCCTCAACCAGCAGCTGACCGACCTGAAGAAGGCCAGGGAGGACCTCCACGAGGTGACCAAGGAGATCCGCCGGGAATCGGCCGTCCTCTTCAACGAAACCTTCAACCAGATCCGAGAGAACTTCAACCTGACGTTCCGGAGGCTCTTCGGGGGGGGCAGGGCCGAACTTCGGCTTACCGACCCCGAGCAGATCCTCGAGTCAGGCATTGAGATGCTCTGCCAGCCCCCCGGCAAGAAGCTCGAAAGCATCAATCTGCTTTCGGGCGGAGAAAAATCCATGACGGCGGTGGCCCTCCTGTTTGCCACCTTCCAGGTTCGGCCGTCGCCGTTCTGCATCCTCGACGAGATCGATGCGGCCCTGGACGAGAGCAACGTCGGCCGGTTCATCACTATGCTGGGTGAATTCGCGACCAAGAGCCAGTTCGTGGTTATCACGCACAATAAGAAGACAGTCACGGGGGCATCGACCCTGATCGGCGTCACCATGGAGAATCCAGGCATCTCCAAGATCATTGCCGTTCGCCTGGCCAATGCCCCCGAGAAGGTTGAGGCATGAGCGCCCGCAGGAGGAGGGGGCCGCTGGTCAGCGGCAAGGAGTGGCGCCTCTTCTGGTTGATCGCCCTCGTCCTCGCGGTCTTGAGCGGCGGTGTCACAGCCCTGGCCACGTGGCTAGGCCGCCCGGAGGAACCCAAGAACCTCCTCCCGTCCCAAAGTCCTTTCAAGACAGACGTGGCGGACACCATCCCGACAAAGATCCGGCTCTCCGACTTCGACCTTCCGGCGCCCGGCGGCCAATGGCTGAGCAAACCGTGGCTCTACAGCCGCGAGGGGGGCGCCCGGGCTTGGTCTCAGGAAGAGATCTCGCCCTTCTGGACCCCCGTGGAGAAACTGCCCCTGGCCAACTTGCCCCAGGAAAACGAGAAGAAAATCCGCGAACTCCTGGACGGCGTCCGATGAGACGGGCCCTGGTTCTCGTGCTGGTCGTCTTGACCGCCTGTGCCACGGCAAGCGGCCCCAGGACGACGGCCCCGGCGCCCCAGGTCCCGCCCGAGAATTCGGTCAGCTATCCTCTCCCGACGGCTCCTTGGCCCCTACGCTCCTCGACGGTCAGCCGCCAGGCCCCCGCCTTGGTTCATTCCTGGCCCAAACCCTCCTTTCAGAAGCCGGCCTTGGTGGTCTCGGCCGTGACCAAGCCCCTGTCGGAGCTTCCGCTTCCCGAGGTCCGCATTCTCCCCCTCAAATTGACGCCCGTTTCCCGTTCCTGGCCGTCCGTTTCCCAGGAAAAAACCCCTGTTCCCCTGGCGGAACCTGCGGCTCCGGTCCTCCCTATGCCGAAGGCGGCTGCCATGACCGCTGCGGCTGCGAAAGCGAAACCCAAGGCTCCCGCCACGGTTCCCGCCGTAGGGCAACCCGGCACCAAACCCGTTGCCACGCCTCCCGGCACCGCGGCGGCGACGGCCTCACTTCTCCCCCAGGCTCCTCCGACCCAGGGACAGGACTTCCGGTGGCAGGATGTGAATGCGGTGGCCGGCGACGCGGTGACCCTGCATTTCGACCGTTCCAACTGGCTCTACATGGACAGCCCCTCCCAGCAGAAGGCCGTGGGCTTCCAAGCTATCTCCCGGGACAAGGACGCGACGACCTTCCAGTTCAAGCCGACAACGCCCGGACAGTACGTCCTCGAGTTTCAGCGCCAAGATCTGGTCAACCAAACCACGGACTCCCGAAAGGTTCGGCTCATGGTCGTGGCCCCGGGGACCCGCACTTCCACCACGGGAACGGCCGTCGCTCCCCAGACGACGTCGGGTCCCCAGGGCGACCCCTTGGAGGCCAGCCGTCAATTGGCCGCAGCGGGCAAGACATCGGAAGCCATTCAGAGGCTCCTTCAGTCCTACAAAGCCGACGACACCCGGATGAACCTCGAGCTCGCCCGGCTTCTGGATCAGACGGGCCAGGGCGAGCAGGCCTTGGGATACCTCGAAAGAAACCTCACCGTTCCCGGACCCGACTTTCAGGGAACCCTCGACCTGGGGACGAAGTTGGCGGCCCAAGCCCCGGAGAAGCGCCTTCCCACCTACGCCCATCTCTGGCTCACGGGAACCAAACCGCCCGCGGAAGACCTCTACCTGCAGGTCTTTCAAGGCCTCCGCACCCTAAAGGGATCCACGCTGGCCCAGGAGTGGTCTCGAAAATACCCGCTTTGGTACCCGGCCCCGCAGTTCCGCGACGGGTACCTGTTCCAACTGGGTCAGCTTCTGGAAGCCCCGGGGGAGGGCCGCAACATCCAGGCGGCCTGGAAGGCCTACGACGAGATTGTCCAGAATTTTCCCCTGAGTCCCTACTGGAAATCGGCGGGCGAAAGGGCGGCGTCCCTCAATCGGCATTTCCTTCATTAGCCGACACATCCGGCCCTCCGGGGCGGATTGACCAACAACCCGGCGCCATACTATAACTTTCCAGTTATGTTTGACGGTTTGACCAGCAAATTCTCCGATATCGTTCGCGGTCTTTCGGGCAAGGCCACCATCTCCGAGAAGAATATTCAGGACATGGTGGAGGAAATCAAGGTTGCCCTCCTCGAGGCCGACGTCAATCTCAGGGTGGTTCGCCGGTTCGTCAACCAGACCATGGAAGAGGCCCGGGGCGCCCTGGTGGTCCGGACCGTCAACCCCGGCCAGCAGTTTGTCAAAATTCTTCACGACCGCATGGTCAAGCTCCTGGGGGACGAGAATCAGGCCCTCGAGCTCCGGGGTCCCGATGTGGTCAGCCCCATTCTGTTCCTGGGGCTGCAGGGGGCAGGAAAGACCACGACCGTGGCCAAGCTGGCGGCCCGGCTTAAAAAGGAAGGACGGAAGGTCCTCCTGGTCGCCGCCGACCTTCAGCGCCCGGCCGCTGTGGACCAGCTGACCTACCTGGCCCAGTCCGTCGGGGTCGAAATCTTCAAAGAAGACTCCAAGAACCCGGTTTCGGTCGTCAAGAACGCCCTCAAATACGCCCAGAAGAACCAGTTCAACGCGGTTTTGATCGACACCGCGGGGCGGCTTCAGGTCGACGAGACCCTCATGGACGAACTCGTCCAGATCAAGAAGGCCTGTGACCCAGCCGAATGTCTTCTCGTGGCCGATGCCATGACGGGCCAAAATGCCGTCGAGATTGCCCAAGCGTTTGAAGAGAAGGTGGGGCTCACCGGTATCATCCTCACCAAGTTCGATTCCGACACCCGGGGCGGGGCGGCCCTCTCCCTCAAGTCCATCACAGGACGGCCGATCAAGTTCGTGGGCGTCGGGGAGAAGATCGAGAACCTCGATCCCTTTCATCCGGACCGGTTCGCCAACCGGATTCTGGGCATGGGCGACGTTGTCTCACTGGTGGAGAAGGCCCAAGAATCCTTTGACGCCCACGAAGCCGAGAAGCTCCAGAATCGAATGGCCGGGGGAATCTTCACCCTTGAGGACTATTTCGACCAGTTCAAGAGGGTCAGGAAGATGGGGTCCATGCAGTCGCTGCTCGCGATGATCCCAGGCATGTCGGGCCAGCTCGACGCCGGTGCGGTGGACGAGGTGGCGCTCAAGCGCGAAGAGGCCATCCTCTCGTCGATGACGAAGAAGGAACGCCGGAACCACTTGATCCTCGGCCCCGGCCGAAGAAAAAGAATCGCCGGCGGCTCGGGGACGACGATCTACGACGTCAACCAGCTCGTGAAGAAGTTCGAGAAGACCAAACTGATGATGAAAAAAGTCGCCAAGAACAAAGGCATGCAAAATCAGATGATGCAGCAGTTTGGCGGAATGAAATAGGATAAGGAGGAAGCATGGCAGTTTCCATTCGCCTGAAGAGATTCGGCGCTAAAAAGAGACCGTACTACCGGATCGTGGTGACCAACTCCACGTCGCCGCGCGACGGTCGGACCATTGAAGAGGTGGGATTCTACCACCCCGTTGAGAAAGAAAATCAGTTCAGCTTCAAGGCTGATCGGATCAAGGAATGGGTGTCGAAGGGCGCCCAGGTTTCCACGACCGTGAGGAGTCTGCTCAACAAGAGTCAGTTCTTCTTAGGTTGAGCCGAAAGGGAGATTCGTTGTGGAAAAAGACCTCGTAGAATACATCGCTAAGACTTTGGTTGATGATCCTTCGGAAGTTCTCGTCAATCAGATTGAAGGCGAAAAATCTACGATCCTCGAGCTGAGAGTCGCGCCCGAAGATCTGGGTAAAGTGATCGGCAAGCACGGCCGCATCGCCAAGGCCATTAGGACTGTCCTCAGCGCCTCGTCCACGAAGACGGGAAAACGGGTTGTTTTGGAGATTTTGGACTGAGCCCGTCGTTGGTCGCCATCGGAAGGATTCGGACCAGCCACGGTGTCCGCGGTGAGATGAAGGTCCTCAGCTACTCGGGGGTCTTTGACCACTTCGAGAAGCTCCAGGCCGTCGAACTCCGCAAGGGGTTGGTCGAGAAGCGGCTTCAGGTGGAATCGTTCCGCTGGGTGGGGGAGAACCTCCTCCTCAAGTTTGCGGGCATCGATTCGCCCGAAGCGGCCAAGCTCCTGGCCGACTTTGAGATTTGGGTGACCCGGGACCAAGCGGCCCCGTTGGAAGAAGGGGAGGTTTACCTTTCCGACTTGGTGGGTTGTTCCTTAGTTTTCGCTGGAGAAACCAAGGGACAAATCACCGGATACTTGGAAGGTGCGTCGAAGATCTTGCTGGAAGTCGATAAGACCTCTGGGGGAACCTGCATCGTACCTTTCCAGGACGTATATCTGGGAGACATTGACTTAACCGGTCGAACCGTCGAACTGAAGGTAGATTGGATTCTGGAATGAACGGAGTCTGGCTGTGAAGTTCACGGTATTGAGCTTGTTTCCCGAGATTTTGGACGGCTATTTTCAGAGTTCGCTCATGAAAAAGGCCGTTGAGCGGGGATTGATCACCGTAGAGTTTGTGAACATCCGGGATTTTGCCCAGGACAAGCACAAGACCTGCGATGACATTCCCTATGGCGGTGGTGCTGGTATGGTCCTCAAGCCGGAACCTCTGGCCATGGCCCTGGATTCTGTGGGGGCAGGTCAGAAAAGGACCCTCTATCCTACACCGTCAGGCCGGCTGTTCAACCAGCCGACTGCCCGGGAGTTGGCAAAGGAAGACGAGCTTGTCTTCATTTGCGGACGCTATGAGGGGATTGATCAGCGGATCATCGACGAGTATGTCGATGATGAGCTCTCTATTGGGGACTATGTCCTGTCCTCGGGAGAGATCGCCTCGCTGGTCATCATCGATGCGGTTTACCGCCTGCGTGAAGGGGTCATCAAGGCTAGAAGCCTCGAAGAAGAAAGCTTCTCCGACGGGTTCTTGCTCGAATACCCCCAGTACACCAGGCCCGAAGTGTTCCGGGAACGGTCGGTTCCCGAGGTGCTCCTTTCGGGGCATCACAAGAACATTGAAGTCTGGAGGCGGGAGATGAGCGTCGAAAAAACAAAACGTTTGCGGCCCGACCTGCTGGAGAAATCCACGTCGGACTGAACTGGGACACAGAAACTGTTTAGGAGGATCCCATGGATCTGATTAAGTCCATCGAAGCGACACAGCTTCGGGAAATCACCCCGTTCCGAATCGGAGATTTGGTGCGGGTTCACTTCAAGATCGTTGAAGGCAAGACAGAACGGGTGCAGGTCTACGAAGGGACCGTCATTGCGATGCAGAACAGCGGGATCCGCAAGAGCTTCACCGTGCGGAAGATCTCGTTCGGCGTCGGCGTCGAGCGGGTGTTCCCCTTCCATTCGCCCCGGATCGATCACCTGGAAATGGTAAGGCCAGGTCGGGTTCGACGGTCCAAGCTGTACTATCTCCGCGACCGCGTCGGCAAGTCGGCTAAGGTCAAGGAACTCATCAAGAAGAAAGCGGCTGCGGCGGAATAAGTTCCGTTGGAAATCGCAGGTTCATCCCTCGGTTTCATTTCCATCCCCCGGGCTGGTCTGAACTTCAGGCCAACGGGGGATTTTTTTTTCTGCCGTGGTCGTCTCCCGGCAGGGGCCCGACCAATGGACCCTCCAGGTCGATGGACGCCCCTGGACCGTCGTCACCACCCTGAGCCTCCAACCCGGCGATGTCCTCCGACTCAGGAAAGACCCCCAGCTTCCGGGGAGATGGATCGTTCAGGAAAGCCTCCCCCATGCCGCGGGTCCCGAGTCGCGAAACCTCTCTCCCCTGGCGGCCGCCTTCGTCACCAGGGGATTGCCCTTGGTGCAGGAGAAGCTTGACGCCTGGCAGCGGTGGCTCGACCGCCACGACGGTCCCCTGGACAAAGAGGGATGGGCGGCGTCGCTGGAAGCCCGGGGGCAGGGCCCCCTGGACAGTCTTTCCGAGAACCTCCAGCCTTGGCTGACTTGGCAATCCGCCCTGGAGAGGGGGGAGAGCCCTCCGGCTCCCGGCGACGAGGAGATCTGGGACCTGTGGAATTCGCGCAAGGCGGCCGCGGGCGACCCTTGGCTGGTCCAGGTGGTCCACTGGGAGCATGAAGGACACCACGATTCGGGACTCCTCCAGGCCCATTTCCACCCCCAGAGGCAGTTGATCGACCTCTGGAACCTGACGGCGGCACCGAACGGAACACCGCTGCGGGTGGAAGCCAAGTGCCGCCCAGGAGGCCTCGCCCTGGCGTTGCAGTTCTTTCGGGACGAGGACCTCCAGAGGTGGACAGCCCAAGCGGTGGACTGGAACTCAGCCCTCTCGAGCCCGGAATTTCTCGTCACACTCTCGGTGGAACAGCCTGGCTCCCCCGCAGCCCCGTGGAAAGGGGGGATCAATGTCGTCATCTAGCCTCGCCGTCGGGGTCAAATACGTTCCGTCGTATCCGGCTCCTTTGATCCTCTTCAAGGCCCGCGGCCACCAGGCGGCCCAAGTTCTCCGGCTCGCCAGGAAGTATGGGGTACCGGAGTCTTCCGAACCCCTTCTGGCCCCCTTGCTCTTTCAGCTCCCCGAGGGGGCCTGGATACCAGAAAAGCACTTTGCCGTTCTTGCCCAATTGTTGGCGGCTGTTTATCATAGTGAAAGACAACAAAAATGACAAAAAACACCATTTCAGATTCCGGCAAACCGGTTCGGCAGCCCCTGGCGGCCAAGCCAGACATTTCCCATTGGGATTTTCCTCTCGATGCTCCCAGTTCCGAAATGTACCTCAGCCTCCTTGATGAACTTCAAAAGTACTTCTCCGATATCCAGCAGGACAACTTCTTCCTCCCTGGGTTCGACGCCTACGTCGGAAAAGTCATCTCGGCCTTCCGGGGCGATGCCTGGGGGCTCTTCCGCGTCTTCCTGGACGGACGGGTCTACACAGCTTCGACGGCGGCCAGCAGCCTGAATGTGGCCCTGGTGCTGTACCTTTACGCAACGACCATCGGGTGGAGTACCCAAGATATTCTTCTCCTCGTCAGGGCCGCACTGCTCCACGACGTCGGCATGCTCTTTCTTCCCCAGGAGCTTCTCCAGAAGGAGGGAAAACTCACCGACAAGGAGCGCATCCTCCTCGAAAGCCATCCGTCTGTCTCCTACGAAATGGTCAGGCGTTGGGGAGAGGGGTACGAGGCCACCCAGGTGGCTCTCCAGCACCACGAAGAATGGAACGGCACTGGTTACCCGTCGGGCCTCTCCGGCGAGAAGATTCACTCGTGGTCCCGGGTGGCGGCCGTGGCCATCAATTTTGTGGCCCGGGTGACCCAGCGCCGGTACCGCAACAGCCTCGTCGGGTACGAGGCCATGAAACAGCTCATCAAAGACCAAGGAGTAAGGTTCGACCCTGTGGCCGTGAAGGACTTCGTTCGCTGCCTGGGACTTAACCCGCCGGGAAGCATCCTCCTCCTCAGCGACGGAAGCATCGCGCGGGTCATAGAAATGAACACGACCAACGTGCTTCGTCCCCAGGTCCGCACGTTGATTGATTCGTTTGGGAACGTATTCCGCGACGACCGGGGCCCCCTCCAGAACCTCACGGACACCCCGAAAATCTTTATTGCCCGGCCCGTCAATTTTCAAGACCTCCTTGAGGCCCGTGAACAGCAAACGCCGGGGTGACCACGGGGAAGACCTGGCAGCCCGTTACCTTCAGGACCGCGGCTATCATATCGCTAAAAGAAATCTCAGGTGCCGTTCCGGAGAAGTCGATATTGTAGTGTACACGGACGATACCCTGGTATTTGTGGAAGTCAAACACTGGTTGTCGATGTCGGTCCAAGATCTGGATTCGTCCATTTCTTCGGCGAAACGTTCGAGAATTCTGGGGTGCGCCCGGGAATTTTTGGCGGATCATCCCGAATGGCAATCCTGCCGTTTGAGGTTCGACATCTTGTTCGTGGGAAGGGAAGGGCTCACCCATTTCCCAGACGCGTTTACGGAGAATGGTTTCCAATGATCAATGAAGTAAGGACACCGGACAGGATCAAAGAACTCAAAAGAAAGATCCAGCAGGAATCGTACCTCCAGACGGCCATCTTGGAAATTGCGAGCTTATTGACAGAGAGCATCAACAAAGGTCATTTTCTACTCCATGAGAGAAAATAACAGCGGGCACCGGGGCCGAAGAAGATTTCGTCACGACCACGAAAGTCCGAGAGTCGTTGTTCCTGCCCAGCCCTGCGTTGTCTGCGCCCAGCCCATCTCCGAGATGGTCAACGCCGTTGCCTACGGCCCGGACCGTGGTCCGGCCCATTTCGATTGCGTGCTGGCAGAACTCTCTAAGCGCGAACCCCTCGAGCCATCGGAAAAGATCGCCTACCTCGGCTCGGGTCTCTTTGGTGTCATTGTGGAAAAGGAAAACAACAGGTTTGAGATTCACCGCCGAATTCTGGTCGACGACCCCGTGAATCCGCCCGCCTGGCGAAAAGAGCTTCGAGGAATGTACAAGAAGTAGAAGGCCGCTCCCAACAAGAAAAAGACCCGCGTTTCCGCGGGTCTTTTTTTATGCAATATGAAGCTCGGTGTCAGTACTTGGTAAAGCCGTCCAGGACTTGCTTGGCCTTTTCCCGGACAGGTCGGATGTAGTTGCCGTTCTGGATTCGGATCAGAGCCGCGAAGACCTCGGGGCTGACCTTGCCAGAATTCTTCTTGCCCAACATTTCGAGGGCGGCAGCGGCCGCGAACGCGAAGTTGCTGTCGGGTCGAACCGAGTCCTGCGATTTCACCAGACCGGTGATGACGGATTCAATGCGGGCCGACTGCGTCGGGTCCGACGCGCCGATTTCTCCCAGCGAATAGACAGCTTCGGCCACGACCATGGGTTCCTTGTCGTGGGTCGCCATACTCAGCAGAGATTCCCGCGCCTGATCGCCTCCGACCAGCCCCAGCAACTCGGCTGCACGTCGACGAACCTCGGGAAAGTCGTTAATCAGCCGCCGATTTTCAATGACCTGCTTGGTCGTGCCCTCGGCGCCCAGTTCGTCCAACAGACTCAGAACGTCCGAGGTTTTGTCGGAAACTCTCTTCTTATCGATCATGTCTGCGATCAAGTCGAGGGCTCGAAGCTTGTCGCTTCGGTTGTTCTCGGAAACGAGGCTGGTAATCACCTGGACCTCGACGCCGCTTTGCAGTTTCTTTTCCTCAACGGTTTTCTGGCCTGAATTCGCGTCTGCCGCCTGGGCAAAACTCAAGCCTGGGATCAAAAGAAGCCCGAGGAGAAAGGGCAACGTCTTTTTCATGTGCGCTCCTTAGTGGTTACCAAGATGAGATTTTCCACTCTTTTCCGTACAACTTCAAGAGGTAGAGAAGAACCCTCTCATTGTCAACAACGGCCCAAACATCGACTCGGTTTTCATCAAGGAAAGTAATGTCGTCCACGGAGACAGCCGCCCGGCTGGGGACGACCACGATGCGGAAATAGTCTTCCAGCGATTTCAGCTTCACATTGTACTGCTTGAGAAACGGACTGTTCGCCGAGATGTCCTTGAGCCGGACCGGGTCTCCGTAGGTCGCAATGTACGCCTCGTCCAGGTAGGTTTTCCACTCTTCGAAGGACTTCTTGGCAATGATGGCGTTAAGTCTGTCCACGAGGCCTCTGATTGCCACGAGGGAAGCCTGCTTCTTCTCCGGGGAGACTTCGTATCCTGACTTGGGCGCTGGCTTCGGCACGGGGGCTGGCGATTCCAGCACCGGGGCGGCCAAAGGTTTCGAAGGGGGAGGGGGAGAATTCGCGCAAGAGACCAAGAGTGCAAACGCGAGGACAACGAAGAGGTTCCGCATGCGTCTATCTTAGGCGTTCCTGACCGCTTTGTCAAAAAAAACCTTGACCCTGAAGGGGGGTGAGAACTAGTGTGGTGCCCATGGAAGCCGTTTTTCCCGGAACCTTCGATCCGCCCACGAATGGTCACCTCAATGTGATCGAAAGGGCCAGCCGTATCATGGACAAAGTGGTGGTCGTCGTCAGCGCCAACGCCCAAAAACGATGCCTCTTCACACCTCAGGAACGTCATGCCTTTCTCGTCGCCATGACCTCGAGCCTTCCCAACGTCGAAGTCGCCGTTTGGGACAAGCTGATTGTCGACTTTGCGGTGGCCCACGGTATCCGAACCATCCTTCGCGGCGTCCGCGCGTTTACGGACTTCGGCTACGAATTCGAGCTCAGCATGATCAACAAGGGCATCAATCAATCGATTGAAACCTTTCTGATACCAACAGATCCAAGGTATTTCGTCCTCCGGTCGTCGGCCATCAAAGAGCTGGTCCAGCTGGGCTGCGATGTTTCGTCCATGGTCCCCGGAATCGTGGAGCAGGCCCTCAAGGAAAAGCACGCCCGGGGCCTGCTCGTGTAGCCAAGCTTGACACCCCAGGTCAAAAGCGATATGATGCGGAACGATTTTTTTGTGAGGATAGGTCTATGGCAGTACCCAAATTTAACACTTCCAAGACCCGTAGCAGACGGAGACGTTCCGCCAACATGAAGATGACGGTGCCCAACCTCATCGCGTGTGGAAATTGCGGAAACCAGATCTTGATGCACAGGGTTTGTCCAAAATGTGGCTTCTATCGTGGGAAGCAAGTCTTTGAACCGGAAACTATGGCCTGACGAAAGGAGAAGCGAATGGACGAACTGTTCGAAAAGCTGAAGAAGATCATTATCGAGAAACTTGAGGTTGCCGAGGCGAAAGTGACCTTGGACAGCAAGATCCGGGAAGATCTCGGAGCTGACAGTCTTGACACCTACGAACTGCTCTATGCCATTGAAGAAGACTTGGGGATTACGATTCCCGAAGACAAGGCCACGGAATTTGAAAAGGTGGGCGACGTCTTGAACTATCTGCGGTCCCAGCAGAAGTAAGTTTCCGTGGAACTCTTCGGCAAGCCGAGAAGTCCATCGGGTTCTGGGATGAAGCCGGAAAGAAAAAAACTTCTCAAACAGTTTGAGAAGGATTCGGGAGTCAGGTTCAAGAACGAATCGTTGTTGAACCTGGCTTTCTCGCACCGGTCCTACAGTAATGAAAATTCCGACCACCGGGAAAACAACGAGCGCTTGGAATTCCTGGGTGATTCGGTCCTAGGCTTGGTGGTTTCCTCCTACCTTTATCATATCCTCGCCGACAAATCCGAGGGAGACTTGGCCAAAATCAAGTCTTTTGTCGTTTCCGAAGACATCCTCTCCGTGGTGGCCAAAAAGCTTGGTATCGATCAGCTGCTTTTGGTGGGCAAGGGGGAGGAGAACTCCGGGGGACGAACCAAGAAGGCCCTCCTGGCCGACGCCATGGAAGCCGTCTTTGGGGCCTACTACCTCGATGCCGGATTCGCCGATTGCCAGAAGTTCATCTTGGACCTCCTCGTACCCGAAATCAACAATGTCCTGGAAGATCGGCACAAGAAGGACTACAAGACGCTCCTCCAGGAGTTTGTCCAGAAGGCCCACAAGAGCTATCCCAAGTACGTTCTTGTGAACAAGACGGGCCCCGATCACGACAAAACGTTCTTCATGGAAGTTCAGGTGAACGGAAAGACGTGGGGAACTGGATCGGGCAAGAATAAGAAAGAGGCCGAACAGCAAGCGGCTGGCATCGCCTACCTAGCTATGACGGGGACATCGCCAGGGCCTTCAGACGTTCCTTCGAATTGAGGGAAGGGTCCTCCCAAACTCTTTTCTGCAGGTTTCTGAGGACCTTTCCGATTTGCGGTCCGGGCGGAAGGCCCCAACGCATCAGGTCGTCACCGTTCAGGTCGAGTTCACCCAAAAATATCGGTTCGGCGGATTTTGCCACCCTCAGAAGCTCTGCTTTGAGCCCCTTCGTGTCTTCCCAGTACCCTTCGGCCTCCAGGGCCCCCAGATACTCCATGCCAATGGCCGCCCGGTCACGGTTGCCCCAGGCCTCGAGGATGGACTTGGCCCGATTCGAGAGACCAAGGTCGGACGCCAGGAACCCAAGCGCTTTGGTCGGTCCCAGGGTCGAGGCAACCTGGGCATTGCTCCACGTGAGTGCCCTGAGGATTCGCTCCCATTGGTCGCGATAGGAGGGCCCGGCCAGGGTCAGCCAGTAACTCCACCGAATGTCTGCCGACAACGAGGAAAGGCGGTTGAGATAGGTGCCCGGCTGAATCGACATGGGGGCGAAGAGGTCAGTCAGGATGCCCAGCTTCCCCAGGGGCCCAAAGGCCAGTTGGGGCTCGCCGCCCGCCATGGCCTTCCACAGCTCCTCCCGAACGCGTTCTCGGGAAACGGACGCCAAATTTCTGATCCGGGACGGCACGGCGTCAAGGGTTGCGCTATCCATGGAGAACCCTAACTGGGCGGCAAAGCGAAACAGCCGGAGGATACGCAGAGCATCCTCATCGAACCGGTGGCCCGGGTTCCCAATGGCCCTGAGCAGGCCCCGGCGTAGGTCGTCCTGGCCACCGAAAGGATCGACGAGGCTCCCATCGGAGAGGTTGAGGGCCATTGCGTTGATCGTGAAGTCCCGTCGGGCCAGGTCTTCCTCGAGATTTGTCGAAAAGGCCACGCCGTCGGGTCTTCGTCCGTCCGAGTAGGTTCCGTCGATACGAAAAGTTGTCACCTCGAAGGACTCCCCTCGAAACAGGACGGTAACGGTTCCATGCTGGAGTCCCGTGGGAAGGACCCGACGAAAGAAGCTTTGAACCTCAGAGGGGAGGGCGTCTGTGGCGAAATCATAGTCTTGGGCAGGTCGCCCCAGCAAAAGGTTTCGGACGGCGCCGCCTACGAGGTAGACTTCCTTGCCCCTTCGTGAGAATTCGAGCGAAAAATCCCTCAGATGATCCACAACAGCATCAAACATGGACCCACACTAGGGTTGTCCAAAACGATTTGTCAAGTTTATCCTGGGCCATGGTCACAGTGGTCTGTACTGGGGGGGAGTTCCCACCGTCTTCGCTCAGTCTTGCCTGGCTCGACACCTGCCAACGGACCATTGCCGCCGATGGCGGCCTCGCGTTCCTCCGAAAGCTGAATCGCAAAGCGGATCTCTGGGTGGGGGATGGAGACAGCTTGGAGGGTCCCCTGGCATCCTGGCGTCTCTGGTACGGCGAGGCCCGGCTCTTGGATCGGCTCAAAGACGACTCGGACACCGAAGCTGCCGTCCAGATCGCCGTCCAAGACGGGGCCCACGAGGTCTGGCTCCTGGGAGGGGCGGGCGGTCGAATGGATCACTGGTGGGCCAACCTCAGGATGATCGAGGGCCAGCCTCGGATCAGCCGATGGCTGACCGGGCAGGAACAGGCGTTCATCCTTGGTGAGGGGCAAACGATGACGATGGAACCCGGAACCGTCTCCGTATTCCCCCTGGGCCACGGCCCCTGGGACCTCGTCTCCTCGGGCTTTCGCTGGCCGCTAGAGGCGGTAGATTTTCGTGTTTGGCACAGTTTGAGCAACGAATGTCAGTCCGAGGGGGGAACCTTGACCTCTCGAGAGGGACGGTTTATGGTCCTTCGCCCCTGGGCCACGGAGGGCCTTGGATGAGCAGTTCCTTCGACGATCTTTCTCAAGACTTGACCGCGGAAGAAAAGAAGAATCTCCTCGGCAAGATCCAGGTGAGCCTCAACCTCTCGGCCCGAGACACGGACAGCATCGTTACCAAGGCCGAGGGTCCCGAGGAACTCCATTTTCGACTCGACCGCGAAGTGGAGAAGCTGGGAGCTGTCGAGCGCTTCTTCGTCAAGGTGGCGGCGTTCTTCTTCAGCCGCACGGAATCGGAGATCATGGTGGAGCGCAAGCTCGCCCTGGCACGATCCGTTCTTCGCGAGAAGATTCCCGACATGATCAACTTCACCCACCGGGAGTGGACCCCGGAACTGGCCAAGACCATCTACGACCTGTTGGTAGAGATGGCCCCCCTCAAACCCGCGTTCGAACACCTGTTTCATCAGAAGCTCACCCTGGAGGCCGGCCTTCTCCTCATTTTTCGAGAGGAGCATCCTACCGCCGCCCGAGATCTCTCGGACCTCTTGAGTGACGAAGAGATCGCTTCCCTCTATCGGGGCGACCAGAAACGATCCACCATACAGAACGCGCTGACACGGAAGCTTCAGGCCTACTTTGAGAGCGTCCCTGACCTGATTTATGAAAAGGTGAAAGACCGTCTTCGGCCCCTCTACTATTTGAAGCCCCTGGTCTTGTTCCCCTACAATTTTGTTTTTGATCCCTTTGGACACAATCCTGACAAATCAGAACTCGCCAAGTACCCCTTCTTTATTGGGGCTCCCTGGCCTAACGTCGCATCCTTGCTGGAACGGCTCTACTACGGGCTCTACCTGGCGACAAAGATCGATTGGAGGGAGGGCGGTCTCAACCAGCTTCTCCAGGGTGTGGTTGATCGTCTGTCCGACGAAAAGCAGACCCTGACGGTCGATGAGCTGAACGAGAAACTCGTCAGCGCCATCCGCCTGGCCCAGTCCACCGCCCAAAAGATTCCTTGGAGGGAAGTCCTCCAATGGAGCTTCCAGAATCCCTACTATTCCGTCAAATTTGTGCTCCCCAAGTTCTCGGTGCGCGACTTCTATGAGACGACCCTGACTCTCAACTTCGAGGAGGAGCTCTCGAGTCGGGTGCCTGAGATCCGCAGGCAGCTGCTCGCCGAAGAAAGGACTTTCCTCTTCGAGGAGAACAATCTCTATCCTTTGGAATACTACGTGTCAGGAACGGGGGCTCCCCACGGGGCACAAGTTCGGGTGGAAGGCTTCCAGCACACCGAAACCCTCGGACTCCTTTGGGGCTTCCTCAGCGGCCATTACACAAAGAGAATCCAGCCGTTCTACCAAAGCCTCTCCCGACTCGTGGCACCGGCCAGCAAATCCAGCCTGCAGCTTGTCGGCGGCATCGTCGAAGAGCTGACGAACTTGAAGAATGAGATCTTCCAATTCGACCGGACCCTGCATCCTGACAGTCCTGAAGGCAAGGAGTACCAGAAACTCCGATACGAGCTCTCGTCCCGGGCCCACAGCCTCAAACCGTTCGTGCAGCTGGTTCAAAAAAAGGACGGCCAAGCCATGGACTTGGTTGATCGCGGCCTTGAACTGCTCTCGTCGCTGGAAGAGCAGTTCGTGGGCATCAGAGACAGGAACGTTCCGGCGCTCAAGTCGGTCTTGGGCCTCCCGTATCTGTTGGAAGGCCGACAGGAACTGGTCGAGAACGGTTTGACGAGGATCTTGCTCCTCCTCCAGAAAATCATCTTCGTCATCAAGGAAGCGAGAACCTTTGAAGGGTAGACTCAGCACCCTGTCTCTTCGTCTGGCTGTGGCCTGGTTTCTTCTAGACCTCTGTGCTTTGACGCTGTTTCTGATCGGTTCCCTCCAGACCTTTCTCGACAGAACACTGATGGATTTATTTGTCCAAATTCGGCTCTCCACCTGGCTGGGGCTCCTGGCGGCATGGTTCTTCGTCGTGCCGCTCTCTTGGAACCAGGGGCGGCGGCTCGTCTTCGCCCTGGTCATCTCGGCATCGTTCACGGGTCTCTTCGCGTTTGTGCTGTTCTGGGGCATCTGGGTGTATCCCCAGATAGGAAATTGGCCTTGGTGAAGCGCATTTGGCTGGTGGCCAGGGAGATGGGAGGGTGGGCCGAAGCCGGCGGAGTCAAGGACGTGGTCCAGGGACAAGCGGAGAGTTTTCTCAAGATCGGCTGGAACGTTGACGTGGTCCTGCCCCTGTACGGTTTTCTGGCCGACCGGGTCCGAGAAAGGGGCGTCCTCGCCTGGTCGGGAACCTCCTGGCATCCCTCCCGAAAGGTTCCCCTGGCCTGTTGGGTCGTCAGGCAGGAGGGACAAACCCTCCACTTCCTGGAGAGCCCGGCTTTTCGGGAGAAGCAGTCCGTCTACACCTATTCGGCCCAGGAGGAGAGCGTCGACCGCCGAAAGGTCCGCGGACAGGGGTACACGGACGGGTTTGAGATGAACCTGGAGTTTCAGTGGGCCTGCGTCTCGTACTGGGCCAGCCAAGGCACCCCGCCGGCCCTGGTTCTTGGCCACGACGGGCACGCCGGGTTTCTCCCCGCCATGGCCCGAGGCTTTCCTGGTTTTGAGGGAAAGTTCCATGCCACAAGGTTTTTCCTCCTGATTCACAATGCGGGCCCCGGGTACCGGCAGGAGATGCCCGTGACGCCATTCCACCAGGACCTGCTGGGGTTGCCTCCCGAGGAGGCAAACCGACTCATCCTCGATCGACACTACGATCCGCTGGTGGCCGCGGGGCTCCACGGGAAGCTGGCCACCGTTAGTCAGAACTACGCCAATGAACTCCTCACAGGGAGAAACGACCACTGGTCAGGGTCCTTCGGACAGTGGCTGAGGACCACCGCGCCCCCCCTGGAAGGGATCACGAACGGCATCCTCACCGAGGACAAGGACCCCCGCCATCCCGCTGCGGCGGATCTCCCCGTTGGCTTTGATCCCGAGCACGAGGACTGGGAAGGAAAGGCGCTGTGCCGACGATCCCTCCAGGAGACCCTCCTGCTCAAGCCCTTGGCCGTATACGGCCGCATGGTCCGCTGGAACGCCGCCCTCTACGTGATGCAGGGAAGACTGACCGCCCAGAAGGGAGTCGAGGCTCTTCTCGAATTGGTCACCCGGGCCCTGAAGGAGGAACCCAGGGCAGCCTTTCTCCTGATGGCCCAGGGGGAGAAGGGCTACGAGGAAAGGCTGATCCAGCTCGCTCGGACCACCATCGAGACCGGGCGATTTCTGTTTGTCAACAAATTCGAAGAGCCCCTGTCTCAGCTGGTTTTCGCCTCGGGCGACTTCTTCCTCATGCCCTCGGAATACGAACCCTGCGGACTGACCGATTTCAAGGCCCAGCTCATGGGAACCCTTCCCATCGTCCACCGGGTGGGAGGTCTGGTCAAAGTTCTCGACGGAGAGACGGGGTTTTCCTACGCCAAGAACGAAGGTGGAGGCTTCTGGGGCGCCTTCCAAAGAAGTCTTGACCTCTGGGACCGAGACCCCCAGAGAATTTCGTCCATGCGGAGGAGGGCCTACCGACGGGTCATCGACGAGTTCAACTGGGCGAACATCCTCGTGCACCAGTACGTTCCGTGGTTGACACACGCCGACGAGGCTTCTATTCTCTAGGCGTTTGCCAACTTAGCTTAGTGGTAGAGCAGCGGTTTTGTAAACCGCAGGTCCTCGGTTCAATTCCGAGAGTTGGCTTGACAGAAAATCCGGTCCTGTGCTAATTTTCGTCTCGCTTCGGGGAGATTCCTGAGTGGCCAAAAGGGGCAGACTGTAAATCTGTTGCGTTCACGCTTCGTAGGTTCGAATCCTACTCTCCCCAAGAGCCTTCTGCAGAGAAGGCTTTTTTTATTGTATGGTACCGACCTTCTATGACCAAGGTTTGAAGTTTGAATGCACCCAGTGCCACGCCTGCTGCCGGCATGACCCTGGGTACGTCTTCCTCTCCCGGCAGGATCTCGACGTCCTAGCAGCGGGAGTCGGTCTTGACCCCGCGGCGTTCGTCGAGCGTTTTGCCAGGTGGGTCGACCTGGGCAGCGGGCCCGTGCTGAGCCTTCGGGAGAAACCCAACTACGACTGTATCTTCTGGGACCAGGGGTGTACGGTGTACAAACACAGGCCCGTCCAATGTAGAACCTACCCCTTTTGGGAGGGCCCGACGACTTCCCAGGAAAAATGGAAATGGGAAGGCCGGTTCTGTCCAGGAATCAATCGAGGAAAGGTTCACACCAAGGCGGAGATTGAGGCGGCGCTGGAAGAGCGCAGGGCCCATCCCGTCCTGAGGAAGGGCGAGGTATGAAGTTTCGCTTCTGGGGAGTCCGAGGATCGTTACCCTGTCCCGAAACCCCGGAAGCGGTGCGGGCGAAGGTTTCCACCATCATCAACCGGGTCCAGTCGTCAGATCTGGTCAGTCCCGAAAGCCGCGAACGCTTCCTTGCGGGACTTCCCCCGGAACTTTTTGGGTCCATCGGGGGAAATACCACTTGCTTTGAGGTGGAAGGTTCACCCCGAGAGATCCTGGTCGTTGACGCGGGCACGGGCCTGCGCGAACTGGGGACCTTTTACGAATCCTCCCCCTCGTCTCCCAAGCACTATCACATCTTCTTTACCCATTTTCATTGGGACCACCTGCAAGGGTTGCCGTTCTTCCAAGGTCTCTTCCAGCGTGGCAACACCATCAGCTTCTATTCTCCGATGAAGGGTTTTGAGAAGTGGGTCCGCCAGCAGATGGACGAACCTTTCTTTCCCGTTCCTCTCTCGGTCCTGCCCGCCAGGATGTTCTTCGTCGAGCTCGACGAAGGGCCCCTTGTCATTGCGGGAACCCAGGTACGCTGGCGCTCGGTGAACCATCCTGGAAGTTGCGTCTGCTACCGCTTCGAGCGGGACGGCAAGTCGTTGATCTTCAGCACGGACACCGAATTGCGGGTCGTGGATTTCGACAAATCCCCGGAGAATCTCTTGTTCTATGACGAGGTGGACGTTCTTGTCATGGACGCCCAGTACACCCTCGACGAAGCGATCGAACGGCCGGACTGGGGGCACAGCTCTTCGGGTCTTGCCGTCGAATTTGCCCTGGATTTCCACGCGAAAACCTTGTACCTTTTTCATCACGAGCCCAACCACGACGACTCGCGGATCGAGGAGATCGGGCGGCTGGCCCAGTGGTACGCCGATCACAAACGTCCCGGTGGCCTCAAGGTCCTGGTCGCCCGTGAAGGCCGGAAAGGACACAAGGTATGAGCGACGTGATCCTTCAGCTGCCAGAGACCGAAGCCCGGGGCCTCTACCGGCTCCTCCACCGGTTGGACGAAGGCCAGGAGGCTTACGCCGAGGCCTACCGCCAGCTGCAACTGCATTTCTTTCGGGTCCTTACGGTGGAAGAACTGACCCGTCTGCTCGATGGTGACCTGTGAAAATGATCCAAAAGCTCCTTCTTGTCGGGGGAATTGCCGTGGGGTTGGCCGCAATCGGCGGGTTTTCGTGGGTCCTCTGGGAAGACCGGCCGGCCGAGGCGTCCCAGACGCAACTCTTTCGCGTTCCAGGGGGGGAAGCTCTGGCCGTCACGGCCGAACGGCTATCGGACCGGCGCCTGATACGCAACCCGGTGCTGTTCCGGTGGGTCTACCAGATCCTCGAGGGGGATGGGGCCTTCCCCGCAGGCACGTATTCGGTACCCGGGGGGCTCTCTGGCCACGAAGCTGCCGCTTACTTCCGGCACGCCAAGCCGCTTCAGGTGCGGATCACGGTTCCCGAAGGCTGGACGGCCAGCAAGATTGCCCGGCTCCTTGAAGAGAAGCAGGTCGTTTCGGCCAAGGAGTTCCTGGCGGTTGTCAGCCATCCGGAAACCCTGGGAAACCTGGGACAGGGGCTTGCCACCCTGGAAGGCAGACTTTTTCCTGACACCTACCAATTTTCTCTGGCCACTCCCGCCGTCGACGTCGCCAAGACCTTTGTCCAAACCTTCCAGGAACGCACGGCGAAGTGGGCCGGCCAGCTATCCCCCGAAGACCTCAACCGGAAGATCGTTCTGGCTTCGATCGTCGAGCGCGAATACCGTGTGAACGAGGAGGCTCCCCTGATTGCCTCCGTCTTCCAGAATCGACTGGACAAGGGAATTGCCTTGGGTTCTTGCGCGACCATTGAATACATTCTCACGGAGATTCAGGGGCGTCCCCACCCGAAGCGGGTGTACTTCGTCTATACCCAAATTCCCTCTCCCTACAACACCTACCTCAACCGCGGTTTACCCCCCGGCCCCATTTCCAACCCCGGATTGGCGTCCCTTCGGGCGGCCTTCGAACCCGCCAAGACAGACTATCTCTATTTTGTCGTGGCCGACGCTTCACGGGGAACGCATCAGTTTTCCTCCAACTGGTCCCAGCACGAAAAAGCGAGGGAAGCCTACCTGAATTCCTTCGTTTCCAAGGGGTGACCATGGCCTTCTCGGAAGCTCTCCTTCAGGAAGTTCTCACCAAGACGGACCTGGTCGGCCTTATCGGGGAATACGTGAGCCTCCGTGCGAACGGCCAGCGGTACTGGGGGCTTTGTCCGTTCCACAACGAGAAGTCCCCCAGCTTCACGGTCAACCCGGCCAACCAATTCTTCTACTGCTTCGGCTGCCAGGAGAAGGGCAACGCCTTCGGCTTCCTGATGAAGATCGAACGGGTGCCGTTTCCGGAGGCCGTCCGCAAGCTCGCCGACAAGGCGGGTATCCTTGTTCCCGAGCAGGAAACTCCCCAAGACAAGGACAGGCAGGCGGTGGTCGAGCTTCTCAGCCGACTCACGAAATCGTTTCATCATCTCTTGCTCAACCACCCCGAAGCCGCCGGTGCCCGGCAGACGCTTTCCAGCCGGGGGGTGAGCGCGGCGATGATCGAGGAATTCCAGCTCGGTTATGCACTCAAGGGGAGAGGCTGGCTCAAGCGGTTCCTCACGGAGAGATCCTACGACGCGGCCTTTCTGGCCAGAACAGGACTCTACTCCCTCAACAACCAGGACGCCTTCCTCTTTTCGGGCCGCCTCCTGTTTCCCATCCGGTTTCCCAGCCACGAAACCGTCGGATTTGGGGGACGGCTCCTCGAGGGAGACGGTCCCAAATACATCAACTCGCCCGAAACCACGGTGTTCCAGAAGCGCCGGATGCTCTACGCCTGGGACCGCGCACTGCCCCATATCCGGGAAAAACAGCAGGCCATCCTGTGCGAAGGGTATATGGACGCCATTGCCCTCCATCAGGCCGGCCTCGACTGGGCTGTGGCCCCCCTGGGCACGTCATTCACCGAAGAACAAGCCAGCTTGATCCAACGGGCCGCCAAGTCCGTGGTTTGCCTCTTCGACAGCGACGAAGCGGGCCAGAGGGCGGCGGCCAAGGCCGTGGAAACCTGCGAGGCCGTGGGACTCGACACTTTTGTGGCCCGGACCCCGGGGAGCAAGGACCCCTCGGAACTTCTGGAAAAAGAAGGGCCCGAAGCGGTGCAAAACCTCCTCAATACACCCCAAAAAGGTTTTGATTTTCTTCTCGGTTTCCGCTATAATGCGTTCACGCGGGATTCCGGTCTCGACGTGAAGGGATTTATCGGAGAGATTTTTGCTTTTTTGTCCCGGTTGGACAACGGTGTTCAAAGGGAGACCTTCCTGAGCAGGACCGCGGATTACTTGGGGATTCAAAAAGAGACCTTGATTGGTGACTTTACCAAAAGCGACCATCGTCTGACGGATCGTGCCTTGGCCGCCCGCCAAAAAGCCCCCCGGAGCGGGGGTTCTGGCCGATCGTTGGAATGGTCCCTTGTTGTCATCGTCGTATCCTCGCCCGAGCTCTTCAAGGAATTGCGCAAGGAACTCAGCCCTGAGGACTTTGAGGAGGACCGGTGCCGTGCCTTGCTGGGAATTCTGGAGGACATGGTCGCCGAAGGGCAGGGGAGCTTCCCGCTTTCTGAGATCGTTTCGCGGTTGAACAACGAGACCTGGACCGAAGAACTGGAAAAGGATGTGATGTCTGGGGAATACGTAGCCCACGCCGAGGAACAGCTGCGGGGCGGGGTTTCCAAGATCAAGGTCCGAACCCTTTCCGAGCAAAGACGGAAAGTTAAGGCTCGACTCGACCAGGCAACGTCCGATGATGAGAAAACGAGGTTTCTCCAGGAACACAAGTTTCTAGGGGAAGAAATCTCCCGACTGAAGGGGAACGATTGATGTCTGATCTCGCCAACGACCCGTCGGTGGTCCGGCTTTTGGAATTTGCGAAAAACAAGGGAAGCGTCACGTTTGACGAGGTGAAGGATTTTCTTCCAGAAAATCTCGTCAACACCGAGAAACTCGACGCCATCTACGAAGTTCTGTCCAAGCAAGGAATTCAGATCGAAGAGGAAGACCTTCTCGAGGCCGCCGTGCCCGAGGAAGAAGAGGAAGAACTGTTCGAAACGGAAGAGGAGCTCTTTGGCACCGAGGCCGCGGCCGCCGAGGAGGACATCGATCCGGAAGCGGACTTCAAGAAGAAGCTCAATTACAACGACAAAGACGCCACGATTGACGACCCTATCCGGCTCTACCTCCGGGAAATCGGCAAAGAGAACCTTCTCTCCGCCGAAATGGAGGTCACACTCTCCAAGCAGATGGAAGATGGTGAGAACATCATCAAGCGCATTGTCAAAAATTCGGGGATGATCATCCCCGAATTTGCATTTCTGGCCCAGGAGACCTTGAGCCGAGGTGAACCCAAAGACGATATGGGCCGCTCGAAGAAGGAGCTTTCCGACTTTCTGGCCGAAAAACGCCGCCTGACCCAGTTCTACAAGGAACCTCTGAGGCTTATCAGTCCCCCGCTCAAGGGCTACATGGAACTCAAGGACAGGCTGACGGCCACCGGCTCCGATATTGTGGGTCACGAAGAGCTCACCCAGCAGCGTCAGGCCTTGCTGGCCCAAATCGAGCAGATCGACATCCATCCCGACGAAATTTCCAAGTTTTCCGACAAGTTCATCAACGCCGCCCGGAAAATCCGCAAGTACCAGAAAGAACAGTCCAAGATCGAGCGGCGCCTTCGGGTCACCAATATGCGTGACCTCAGAAATCTGGGACGAAAGCTGGCCAGCGCCGACGAGAAGGACGAGGTGGAAGCCAAGCTTGGCCTCACCAGCGACGCCATCAAAGAAAAAATCCGTCAGATCCAGATCGCCGACAAGAAGCTGAAACAGCTGGAGAACGAGTTCGAGGCGCCCATCGACGAGATTTTGGTCAAGGCCGAGGAGATCTCCTCCGGCAAAACCATGATGAAGACCGCCAAAGACAGGCTGATCAAGGCCAACCTTCGGCTCGTCGTATCGATTGCCAAGAAGTACACCAACCGTGGCCTCCATTTCTTCGACCTGGTGCAGGAGGGGAACATCGGCCTCATCAAGGCCGTCGAGAAGTTCGAGTACCGCAAGGGCTACAAGTTCTCGACCTACGCGACTTGGTGGATACGCCAGGCCATTACCCGATCCATCAGCGACCAGGCCCGGACGATCCGCGTCCCCGTGCACATGATCGAACAGATCAACAAGGTCGTCCGGGAGAGCCGCCAGCTGATGCAGTTCCTCGGACGGGAACCCACGGACGAGGAAATCGCCGAACGGCTCGGCTGGCAGGTCAGCCGGGTCAAGTCGGTCAAAAGCGTGGCCCGGGAGCCTATTTCGCTGGAAACTCCGATCGGAGAGGAGGAGGACAGCCTCCTGGGAGACTTCATCGAAGACAAGGATGTTGAGAATCCGTCGAGTCAGACGGCCTTCAAGATCCTCCAGGAACAGCTGCAGAAAGTCCTGGCCACCATCCCCCCCCGGGAGCAGGAAGTTCTCAAGATGCGTTTTGGTCTGGAGGACGGGTATTCCTTGACATTGGAAGAGGTTGGACTGTATTTTAACGTGACCCGGGAACGCATCCGACAGATCGAGGCCAAGGCCCTGCGGCGGCTGAGAATGCCCAATCGGAGTCGGGCGCTGCGCGATTATTTGGACAATTAGGCAAAAGGAAACCCATGGAAGCCACTTTCGAGAAACTGAGGACCCTGCAGGATATCCTCTACGCGAAATTCAAGCTGGAAAAGGAAATCAACGAGATTCCCAAGGCCTTGGTCACCAAGACCGAGGTGCTCAACCGTGCCAAGAAGGCGTTCATTGAACGCAACGAAGCCGGCGAGCAGGGCAAGGCCAAGCTTCGCCGCCTGACCCTCGAGCTTACGGATGCGACCAAGAAGCGTGAAGGCTTCGAGAAGCAGATGGATCTCATCAAGACTCAGAAGGAGTACGAAGCCCTCGACAAGGAGATTCGTGACGCCACTGAACGTGAACAGACCCTGCGCAAGGATATCCAGAAGGAAGAACGAGACCTCGAGGAACTGCTGGGCACCCTGGAGAAGCAGGAAAGGCAGATCGCCCTCGATGAAGAAGAACTGAAAGAGGAAGGCGAGAAGATCCAAGCCGAGGGAACCTCCAAGAAGGACCATCACGCCGAACTGGTCGCCCAAGAGAAGGGGATTACCCCTGGGATGGACGAAGACATCCTGTTCAAGTTCGAGCGCATCATCCGGAACAAAGAGGGTCTCGGCATTGTCCCCATTGTCAATGGATGCTGTTCCGGGTGTCATATCATCCTTCCCATGCAGTTCGTGAATGAAGTTCGAAACCAGGACAAGATTCGATTTTGCCCCTACTGCAGCCGTATCCTCTATTTCCAAAGTGGAATGGACCCGGCCAAGCGAGATCAGATCGAGGCCGGTTCCCTCGCGGAGCTTGTGGACGAAGAAGAAGAAGCCGATTCAGACGAAGAATAAGAAGAAGGAGTAGGGCAGGCAGGCTGGGCCATCGCGGGGCGTCCCTTGGGACTGTCCCCGAGGAAAGTCCGGGCTCCGGAGAGCATGACGCCGGGTAACACCCGGGCGCCGCAAGGCGACAGATAGGGCCACAGAAAACAAACCGCCAAGAGCTACAAGCCCGAGGAGCTGTCCCGGACGTTTGCGAAAGCAAACTCCAGGGCCCGACCGAAGGTCAGTGCTCAGGTAAGGGTGAAAAGGTGGGGCAAGAGCCCACCGCGAACCAGGCAACTGGTTTGGCACGGTAAACCTCGTCAGGAGCAAAATCAAGCAGCAACGGGACGGCTCGTCCATCGTTGCGGGTCGGTTGCGTGAAAAGGCCTCGAAAGGGAGCCTTGAGATAGATGATGGCCATCCGGAAGGCTCGCGCCTTCTGGACACAGAACCCGGCTTATAGGCCTGCCTGTTTTTTTATGAAACTACGTTTTTCCGGTCGGCCCTCAAAACCTCTTCCTTTCTTGGTCAGAGTGAGCCTTCTTTTTGTGGCCGTCGTGGGGCTTGCCCTCGGGATCTTCTGGGCAATCTCTCACTTCCTAAGACAGGGCAGTTCTTCGCCGAGCCAAGTCAGCGTTCTCGAATTGTGGAACAATGGCGCCTACGACGACATCCTGACCAACAGCAAAGAAGAGCTCAAAAAGAATCCGCTCGAGGCAGGGATGCTGATTTTCTCGGGCTTCGCCAATTTTCACAAAGGCGTCGCAGAAGATACCATCGAGAAGAAACTCCCCCTCATCAATCAAACCGTCATTGACCTACGCAAGGCTCTTCTGCTGAACAATGTTCCCCTTCAGCCAGAAATCCACTACATCCTGGGAAAGGCCTATTTCCACAAGGGAAAATACTACGCCGACTTGGCGATCTTCCATCTTTTGAAGGCCCAGGAACTCGGATACACGGCCAGCGATATGAACGAGTATCTCGGGCTCTCGTATTCTTTGGTGGCACGATTCTCCGAGGCGAGCACGTACTTCCTGAAGGCCGTCCAGTCGAGCCCGTCGGACCTTCTTTTCTGGACCCTCGGACAAACGTACTTTCAGATGCAGCGCTACGACGATGCGGTCAAGTATTTGCGCCTCTCCATCGCCAAGACAAAGTCCAAACCCCTGGAGCAGCGCTGCCGCTTCCTCCTGGGAGAGATCTTCACCAAGACGAAGCAGTACGACCTCGCCCAGGCCGAATACCAAACCATCCTTAACAAGAACTCCAACTCGGCCGACGCCCATTTCTACCTGGGCGAAATCGCCTTGGCCCAGGGAAACAAGGACCTCGCCAGGACCGAATGGAGAAGGGCGTTTAAGATTGATCCGCTGCACTTCAACGCCAATCAGAGATTGTTTAATTGAGTCGTATATGATAGTTTTCCAG
>JAHFSN010000073.1 GCA_023265735.1 Spirochaetaceae bacterium
CCGCAGGTTGATGAAGGCCAGGACCAGGAGCGTCACGAACCCGACTCCCACGGCTACGGGAGTCCACGCGTTCCAATGATCGAACACGGGCCGTCCCGCAAAGACGGCCCGGGCGAGGACCGTTTGGGAGTCCCCTTCGAAGGCGATTACCAGGAGCGGAAGGTCCGAGACCGGGCCAAAGTGCACCTGGCCCCTGTCGTCCTGGAGCAGCTTACCCCAGACCAGAAACTGGGTCCCTTCGGGCAGGGCCCCCAGAGAACCGGGCTCCACCCTCCGGGGAGGGTCGACCGAGGCGCCGAAGGGTTCGGTGGGATCGTCGAGGAAATAGACGGGCACCCCTCGGAGGGACACGACAATGCTCACGCGGCTGTTGCCAATCCAGAGCCTGTCGTTGCCTTCGAAGGCCTCGAGGGTGCCGGTCAGTCGGACGGGCTCGGAAGACGGCCCCTGCGCCGACGAGAAGTCGAGTTCCGGTGAGTCGAGGGCGCGAATGGCCGCCGCCCGGAAAACTTTCCACGAGGTTTTCACCCTCCAAGCCCCGACCAGGGGGACCAGGGCGTAGAAGACGATGGCGGTGAGGAGGATGAGGATCATGGACAACTATGCATGGAGACTGAAGACGAGACCCTTCACGGTCCCCCAGGATTGAAACGCCGAGGCTTCCTTCTGCATCTTGGCGGCTTCGGCCGATAGCTGTGCGATGGTCTGGTCGGGCTTCTCGAGGTCGACGTCGCGGCGGGTGAGCTTGGGGACTCCGGCCTGCTGATGGGCGTTGATCTGGGCCAAGAGGCTGTCGATGACCTTGAGCCGGTCCAGGCTCAGCCCTCCCTCGGAAGTGGCAACGCCCTGAACGTACTGGAACTGGGCGTAGAGCGACTGGCTGGCCTGGACGGGGACGCTCACGCGTCCGCTGATAGGCAGGGAGTAGTAGGAATAACTGGTGACCAGACCAGGAGAAAAGGTCGTCGCGTTCATGCTCTTTCCTCTCCTCTTCATTGTCGGAAGAACAGGAAAAAAGCTGAGTAGTTACGTGGGAGATCGGCGCGGGGCCTGTCGCTAGCGGTTGAGACGGTCCCTTTTGGCTTGGCAAGCCACGCAGAAGAGGGCGTAAGGAACGGCCTCCAGGCGGGGCAGAGGAATGGGCTGCCCGCAGTCCATGCACACTCCGTAGCGATTGTTTTCCATGCGGATGAGGGCGTTGTCGATGAGCTGCAGCTTTCGGGACTCCACCAGGTTCAGCGCCTCAAGGTTCTTCTTGTCCACGTCGTCAGAGGCGAGGTCGACGACATCCTTGGGATCGGAACCTTCGGCGATTTCCAGGAAGCCTTCCGAGTCGCTGGCCAGGTGACGAAGGAGCTCGTCGCGCTGACGCTGAAGCTCCGCCTTCATGGCCGCCACAACCTGTTTGTCCAAGTTCATGCCTCCAAGAACGGGGAAACCCCAGAAATTTGAGCGTATTTCCGGAAAAAGTCAATCGTGGAATCCGTTGAGTTGACAAGGGGTGTCTGAGTCCCTAAACTCTTATGCCTATGGCAGACAAAGAAGAAACGATAGAAGTGGAAGGCGTAGTCCGCGAATCCCTCCCGAATACGATGTTCCGGGTGGAGATTCAGAATGGACACGTGATCTTGGCCCACCTATCAGGTAAGATGCGCAAGAACTACATCCGCATCGTCCCCGGCGACCGGGTCAAGGTGGAGCTCTCCCCCTACGATCTGACCAGGGGAAGGATCATTTTCCGCGAGCGCTAGGCCCCCGGAGCCACACCCAGCTCGCGCCCCCTCCCCCGTCCCCTTTTTCCGCCTGGCCCCACGACGCCACGTGGCGGTCCTTCCTCAGGATTCCCCGCACCATATCCCGCAAAACTCCTCGTTGGTCTTCGGAATGCCGGCCTTGGCCGTGGATGATCAGGACCTTGGCGAGTCCCCGTCTCCAGCCGTCCCCCAGGAACTGCCGCACGGCATCCTCGGCATCCCGAGAACTCAACCCGTGCAGATCGAGCCGGGCGTCGACGGGGGCGGATTCCATCTGCCGCCGAGGCGGCACGTTCTCGGGTTCCTTCGAATCGGATGGCCCGATACCCTTGTTGTGGTGCTCCCACGAGTCAAGGATCCTGGCGAAATCCATCACGGATTCCCGGGCACGGCCATCAGGCCCGAGGTGTCCACCCAGCCCTCCAGACCGTAGCCGGTTTGGACCAGCACCCACCGGTCCGTAGCCCCCTGCACCCGGACGACGGTCCCGGCCTTGAGGGTCATCCAGCTTTCGGCCAGGGTACCGGGAACCTTGTGAATCGGGGTGTCCGAGAGTCCGACGACGGCGTCGGCCTCGAGCCGCGACGTCGTCGCCCCTATGGTGAAGATGCCCAGACCCGCCGTGGCGAGAATCGCGAGCGACACGGGAAGCAGCCAGACAGTCGACCCCGAGATGCGCTGAAGTCCCCAGAAGAGGAACGCCAAATTGACGGCCGAACAGAGAAAGACGAACATCCAGTTGGTGGGAAGTCCCGTCCACGAGGGCAACTGATCGGGGAGAAGCTCCTTCTCCTCGAGGACGCCCAGGGCCTTGATGGGCTGGTCCCCCTGGAACCCCGCCCACACGGCCATCCGAAACGCATGGACGGCTTCCGCGGTGCGTCCGGCCTCCTGGCACGCCAGGGCCTTGTTGTACCAGATGCCAGGTTCGTCCTGGTGCTTGGCTGCCAAGGCTTTCCACAGGTCGGGGGCGTCGGCTCCGCCTCGCAGGGCCTCCTGGAACCCGGCGGGGGGCGGTTCTGCGGCCGAAAGGAAGAGTCCGCCGGCCAGGACGAGGACGAGCAGGCCCCGTTTCTTTCCCCGGAACAGGAAGGTCAACACCAGGAAGGCGGGACCCGGAAGAAAGAGCAGGAGGCTCTCCCAGCTGCGGGTCAACGCCCACGGCCGGACGGCCACCACTTGGTCCCAGGTCAGAGGCTGGATCTTAGGGGTCGTCGACTCGCCTGTGGCGGCGGGGACCGCCAGGTTCACGGTCAGAATGCGGTCGTCCCAGGTGTTCACCTTGCCCGTGGAGGGTTGAAACACCTGAAAACCGGGGAGCGCAAGGGTTACGGGTTGGGCCTTGTCGGAAGCGAAGCGCCAGGTGACGACGAGGCTCCCCTCGTAGCCCGACGCCCCGGCGCGGTACTGGTTTCCCTCTTGCCGTGAAACGAGGGTGAGGGGGGCGGCCGTCACCTGGGGAAGGACCAGGTAGGGGAAGTTGCCCCGGCCCCTGACCTCTTGGGTGACCACGAGCTGCCCCTTCTGCGCCGCGGTTCCGGCCTTGGCGTCGATGGAGTACGAGAAATCTCCCACAGCCCGGCTGGGTCCCGCGTCGGCAGGCAGCGGCTGAACGTCGAGGGTCAGGGGCGCCACGTTCCTCGCCAATCCCGTGACAGTGGCCCTCACGGTGGGCAGGGTGAGGGGCCCGGCCCGGGTAGGCAGGATGATCCAGCTTCCCCAGGGCAGGTTCATCAACCGGTCCTCCCCCACGCTGTTGATCTCGATCTCACCCAGACCCACGGCCCGTTCCAGGAGGGAACCGGGGGGCGCGACCAGGCCCAGATCGGGGGGTTGGGCCAGGGTATCAAGGTTGCGGGCCTGCAGGATCAGCGGGATGGCCTGCCCGACGTAGAAGGGGCCCTGGGGTTTCACCCAGGTGACATCCACGGGGAAACGCCGCTTGGCTTCGTCGGCCGCCAGGAGATAGAGAGTGACGGGGGCCAAGGTCTGGACGCTCTGCCCTGCCCGGACCTCAAAGGGTCCCACCTCTACGATGCCGGGCTGCTGGGCCCTGAACCCCAAACTGACCTTCGTGGCCCGGCTCAGCTTGCCCGGGGTCTTCTCCCAGGAGGTCTCCCGGATGTAGGGCCCCTCGGAAAGAACCACCGCGGAAGGAAGGCTGGGGACGGGAACCCGCACCGAGAGGGACTCGGGGGTGTCGACCAAGATGTCGAGGGTCCAGCGGCTGCCGACCACGTATCTGTCGGTATTGAGGACGACCCGGGCGTCGGGAGCGGGGGCCCCGAACGCCGGGGCGAGCATCACCAGTCCGAAGAGGACGAGGCCGCGGAATCGGGCCGGTTGTTGGCTTTCCATCGGGTTCCCTCCAGTCGGTTGATGTAGTCGAGAAGAGCCTTCTGGGTCTCCCCGGGGTCGGTCTTGTCGACCCTCGTCCGGGCCGGCAGGGCCGACCCGAAGCTCTGGGTCTTGAGAAGGCAAATCTCGAGGTTTCGTTTGGCGTCGAGACTTCCCGGCCTCAGCGTGAGGGCCGTCCGGAAGGCCTGGAAGGCCTCGTCGTACTGCCCCCTCTGGTAGAGAAGATAGCCCTTGTTGAAGGCCAGGCGGAAGGCCAGTTCCTCGTCGGCCGGACGGCCGATTCGGTTCCAGACGGCTAAGGCGGCGTTGGTCTCCCCCAGGGCGTTATACACATTACCGAGGTTGTAGTTGATGACTTCCGAGGCGGCCCCGGCGTCCCGGGCACTCAAATAGCTCAGGTTGGCCCGCTGGAAATCCCCGCGCTGGAAGGCGTTATTGCCCTGGATCACCAGCCAGCCCGCATTCCAATCGGTGCACGAAACCAAGAGGCTCGTCCCCAGCAGCAAGAGCAAGGTGCGGCGTCCCATCAGAAGCTCCCCCGCCAGGGAAGGATGCGGACCAAGAGAAAGCCTGTGAGGGTCACCAGGGCCAAGAAGAGGAAGAAGCGGTACTGCGGAACGCTCTCCAGGCCGACCCCTCCCCGGGCTCCCGGATTCCCGAGGGTCGAGAGCTGGTCTTGCAGCTGGCGCTGCCCGGCCCGGTCTGAACCGAGGAAGAACTTCCCACCGGTTTCCTGGGCCAGCATCGCCAGAGTTCCGTCCACGCGCTTGGTTACCACCGGGAACCCGAAGTCATCCTTGAGAACCCCCTCCTTGTCGGGGATCCGTCCGCCTTCCAGGGTACCGAAACCCACGGTGAACACCTCGATGCCCTGGGCCTCCGCCTTGCGGGCGCTGGCAAGGGCGTTCCCGTCCCGGGCCTCCCCGTCGGAGAGGAAGACCACGACCCGATGGTGGAGGGCCGAGTACCCCACCGTGCGCAGGGCCTCGTCGAGGCCCACCGCCAGGTTCGACCCCGAGGCCGTCACCAGGGTGGGACTCAATTCATCCACCCAGCGCGTCAAGACGTCGCGGTCCGGCGTCAGGGGCGTCAGGGTCTCCGCAATCCCCTCGAAGGCCACCAGGGAAAACCTCGCGCTGGGAAACGAAGACAGGAGAGTCCTCACGAGTTCCTTGGCCTGGTCGAGCCGGGTGGGCAGCACATCGTTTGACGTCATGCTGCGGGACACGTCGACGGCCACGGCGATGTCGAGGCCGTCCTGGGGTTCCTCCACGGGGGCCCGGCCCCAGGACGGCCCGGCCCAAGCGGTGATCAGCATGAGAAATGTGGCCACCAGCAGCAGGGCCGAAAAGAAGCCCTTGATGACGTACACCGCGTGGAGACGCCGTCCCCGCCATTCGCCCCCAATCTTCAGGAGCTCGTCCTTGCCCTGAAGGTAGGAACGGTAGAGGAGAAACCCCGCTGGGATGAGGAGGAGAAGCACCCAGAAGACCTCGGCGTTGCTGAAGCTCACAGGATCTCCTTGAGGATGAGCTTACGAGAGAGGAAGAAGTACGAGAGGCTCAGGAGGGCCGCGATCAGGAACCCCGCGAAGAGAGGGTCGTTGTGCACCTGCACCTTCACCCGCTTGGTGGCGCTCTCCCGGGAATCGATGGCCAGGAAGATCGACTCCAGGCTCCCGGACGACCCCGCCGTGAAGTAGGCCCCCAGGGGCGGAACGGCCAGGCTCTTGAGGAAGTCCTCCTGGAATCCCTCCTCCAAGGTTCCCGAATACGCCATGCCGGTCTTCGGATCCGTCACTTCCAGGGGAACCTGGGCGTTGGTGCCGATGCCGATCAGGTAGAGAGGGATGCCCAGGGACCGGATCAGTTCGGCCGCCGTCGACGGCTGAATCTCCCCGGCGTTGTTCTGGCCGTCGGTGAGCGCGATGATGACCTTCTGGCGGGCGGCCGAACCCTGCAGGTGGAGGGCAGCCAGCGCCAGGCCGTTTCCCAGGGCCGTGCCGTCCCCCAGGCTCATGATCTGCAGATCGTCCAGGCGACCCAAAAGGTAGTCGTAATCCAGGGTGAGGGGCACCCGCAGGGCGGCGTCCCGGCCAAAGCTCACCAGACCGATCTGGTCGTTCTGCCGGCCCCGGACGAACCGGCGGATCACGTCTTTGGCGGCCGTGAACCGGTTGTCCGGCGGGAAGTCCCGGGCGGCCATGCTGGGAGATTCGTCGAGGACGATGAAAATGTCGGCTCCGGCCGTCAGGAATACCTTCTCCTGGCGGGTCAGGGTGGGCCCCGCCAGGGCCGTGATGAGGAACACGAAGGTGAGCCACAGGGCCAGCTCCGAGGTGACCATGACAATCCGCATGCCCGTGATCTTCGACCGGAACTGGGGGCCATTCCACAGGGCCAGCGGAAACGGCAGGCGGCCCCCCCGGCCGGCCCAGCCGTGCTGGAGAAAGGCCAGAAGGGGGATGAGGACCAGGAAGACAAAGTAGAAGGGTTCCTCAAAGGTCCACAACGGGGGCCTCCTTGCTGTCCAGGTGGGCGGCCTCACGGCGCAGAAGGTCGAGATCGTCGAGCTTTTCCCGCTGGGGGGGTTCCTCGGCCGCGAATCGGACCACGTCGGCGCGATGGATGAGCCGCACCCACTCCTCGGTCCAGGCCACCGGCAGGGGAGCCAGAAGTTCCCGGACTTCCGACGCCGTCAGGGTTTGGAAGTCCCGTTGAAAACGGTTGCCCAGGTACGTGCGGACGAGGTGGCTGAACTGCTGGTAGAACTCGGGGCCCGAGAGGGCCATCACCTTCGCCTGGAGCTTCTTCAGCTCCCGGTGGAGCTGACGCGAGGCCTGATGCCTGTCCCCGCTCCGCCGGAGGCCCTGGAAGAAGTGGCCCAGGGGGCCCGCCAGCCGCCAGGCCGCCAGAGGCAGAACGATAAGAACGAGGAAGGTCAGGAAGACGAAGAGCTCGGTATGGGAGACCAGCAGCTGGTCCCGGGGGGGCTGGAGCTCCGTAGGCGCTTCTTTGCCCAGCAGGCTGTTGGTAGAAATTCGAATTCCGTCGAGGGTGACGTCTCCCAGGACCAGGGGCGGCAGCACCTTGATCCCCGGGGCGAAGGGAACGTATTTGACGATGACCCGTTCGAAGGGCGGTTCGTGGCGGATCTGGACGTCGCGGACAAGGACCCAGGGCTGGTTGGGGAGGCTTAACGGCGGCAGGAGGGTCTTGCCCTCGGGCAGCAGCAGGGTCAGCCGCACCTCGACCAGATCGCCGACGTAGGAGGTGGGCGGGACGAACACCGTGTCGGTAATGGAAGTCGACGCGTCGTCGGCCCAGGCCGACGAGGCCACCAGCAGGAGTACGCCGATCCAGGCCTTCATCGGCGCCGTTCCCGGGAGGTGTTGAAGAAGGCGGCCAGCCGGGCGGCGGGGTCGTCGAAGGTGCTCACCTCGAGGGTGGGGACCCCACGTCGGGCGCACTCGCGCCTCCATTGCAGCCTCTGGAGGATCCAGAAGTCCTTGTATTCCTGACGGAAGGTCCTGCTGTTTCCGAACCCCCACACGACGTGGGAGGTCTCGGGGTCCACGAGTTCGATGAGCCCACCCTCGGGGAACTCGGTATCGATCGGGTCGAAGATGCGGATGGCGATGACGTCGTGGTGCTTGCTCACCAGCGACAGTTCCCTCCAGAAGTTGTCAGTCTTGAAGTCCGAGAGGATGACGATGATGCCCCGCCGCTTCATCGACTCGTAGGCCGTGCGCAGGGCCAGTCCCAGGTCAGACCCCTGGGCCGAGGGCTCGGCGGTGAAACACTCCTGGACGAGGGTCAGGGCGTGGGTCTTCCCCTTTCGGGGAGAAACCCAGTGCTCGAT
>JAHFSN010000074.1 GCA_023265735.1 Spirochaetaceae bacterium
ACCTGGACGCCGTAGTGGCCGCGGGGCCATCTCAACGAGATTTCGTGCCCGGGTTCGTCGAGACGAACGCGGATGGAGAAGGTCCGGCGCGACGAATGCCGGCCTTCGCCGCGCAGCCACCAGCCAAAGAAGGGCGGGGGTGTCGGAGGCATTCCGGCGTAGACGAGGGCCTGGTCCGGGCCCGCCTCTAGGGAGCCTCGGGCCCGCCTCACCCTCCGGTCTACACGGACCAGGGTCTGGGCCGTGACCACGTACAGCCAGACGAAGCCGAAGGCGCCTCCCCAAAGCAACGTCGTCAGTTCTCCGTGAACAATTCCCACACCCAGAAGGATCAGGGAGACAAAAAAAAAGCGCCGCCGAGGGCCGTGACGGGAAACGGGCTACCCCTCATGGCGCACCATGGCCTCGGAGACGAGGGTTTCCAGAAAGTCTCGGGCGTCGTGGGTTGCGTCGCGCAATTCGAGCCGATGGGACCAGACGTCGAGGGCCAAGTCCCGAAAATCCTGGGCCACCGCGTAGTCTCGACCCTGCAGAAGGGCCCAGGTGCGCATGGCCCTGACCAGGTGGACCCCCGCCCGGGGCGACAGGCCCAGGGCCACCGACGGGTTGTCCCGGGACTGGTTCACCACCTCGGCAATGAGGTCCAGCAGTTCAGGGGCGACCCGGACCCGCGAAATCTCCTGCCGGAGGGAGAGGAGGTCTTGGGGAGTGACCGCCGGCTCGGTGGGCGGAGGGGCGTGGCCCGGGTCGTCCAGCCAGACGGCCCGTTCGGCCGCCCCCTCGGGGTAGCCGAAGGCCAGTCGCAAAAAGAAGCGGTCGAGCTGGGCCGAGGGGAGGGGAAAGGTGCCATCGAGGTCGAGGGGATTCTGAGTGGCCACCACCAGGAAGAACGGGTCCACCGGGCGGGTGACGCCGCCCACGGTAACCTGACCCTCCTCCATGACTTCCAGGAGAGCCGACTGCACCTTGGGCGTGGCGCGGTTGATCTCGTCGGCCAAGACAATCTGGGTGAAGAGGGGCCCGGGACGAAAGTCAAAGGTCCGGGTCTCCGGGTGGAACACATCGACTCCCGTAAGGTCGTAGGGAAGCAGGTCGGGGGTGAACTGAATGCGCCGGAAGTCACTGCCTGTCAGTCGGGCCAGGGCCTTGGCCGCGGTGGTTTTGCCCACCCCCGGCACGTCTTCGATCAGCACGTGGCCGCCCGCCACCGCCGCCAAAACCAGCTTTGCGAGGGGAACGGGCTTCCCGAGGACGATCCGTGAAAGAGCTTCCTGGAGTCGCCGGGGGCCTTCGGCTACGAACGTCATGGCCGCAGAATACAACGGACAAGGGGAAAAAAAAAGCCGTCCCACCAGGAACGGCCCTTGTTCGAGACGCTGGGGAAACGGCTCAGACCTTGGTCTTCGCCTTGCACTGCTTGCAGACCTTCACCTTGGCGCCCGACAGCTCAACTTCGTAGACGGTTTTGATGGCAGTCCGGTTGCAGGACGGGCAGGTTCCCCGGCTGGAGTTCGGGGTCTCTCGAAGGGGCTTACCCCGGTGGGCTTTTGACATGATCACTCCTGTTCAAATCGGCCCCTCAATCTAGAGGAATTCCTTTTTCGGGTCAAGGGATCTCTACAAAGGCGCACCCGAGGGGAGGAAGGGTGAGGGCCCTGAGACCCTCCCCTGGGACAGGGCGGGACAAGCCGTAACGCTTCTCCACTCCCTTGGTTCCCCAACGGTCCTCCAGCCTGTCGTCGACGAGGGCGCCGTTGAGCCTGACGAGTTTGTAACGGGGTCCTGTGGCCGGTTCCAGGATCAAACAGCGCCCCGCTTCCCGGCCCCAGGAAACGTTGGCGCTCCGCTTGGTGCCCAGGTTGATGAGGACCAGCCACCGGCCGCCGTCGGTCCCTCCCATTTGCCAGGCCCTGACCCGGCGAGAACCCTTCACCCGGGGCCGGGCGTAGACCCTGGTCCCCAGGAGCTTCTTCCACAGGAAGCTGACGTGGTAGTCGGGCAGGGGCTCGAAGGTGGTTTCGTCGAGAAGACCGTAGTCGCCCCCCACCAGCGATTGGCGGAAGACCACGTCGACACCGTCGTGGGCCATGAGGCAGAGCTGATCGAGCCACCAGGGTACCGAGAGCCAGGTCCCGCTCAGGCCCGGCTGCCCCCCGTAGAGGGCGTGACCGGTCTCCGTGATCCAGAGGCGGGCGTGGCGCCCCAGGCCGGCGTCCCGGTGTTTCAGGGCCCGGCGGATCCACCGGGACGCCCCATCGAGGACCCGGGCCTTCAAGAGGGTCTTCTCCTGGGCCCGACGCACCGCGATCCGTCCCCGGGACGACTGCTGGGGATAGTAGTGGAAGCTCAGGACCCCCAGGTCGGCGGCGGAAGGGCTTCGGCAGAGGGCCGGGATCAGGGGATGCGGCTCGCCTATCCACGGCCAGACGGCCGACGAGGGCCCTACCGCCAGGGCCCCCGGGTGATGCTGCCGGACCAGGGCCGCGAACTTGGCGAACTCCTGGGCGTACGTAACGCCGCTGACCCGGCGTCCCCAGCCGTAGAGGAAAGGGTAGGCATTGACCTCGTTCCCCAGCTCCCACGCGACGACCCTCAGACCCTTGCGGTGGGTGTAGTCCATCAATCGGATGGCGTCTCGGGGGTCCCAATCGCCCCAGGCGTTTCGGGTCTCCGGCCCCGCGGCCAGGGTGAACAGCAGGTCGAGGCCATTGTCCTGGGCCAGGGCGCAGAGGTTCTTCCAGAGCGTCTTACGCAGGACGAAGGGTCCGTCGCCCGTGGACCGCGGAGCTCCCCGGTCAAAACCGTAGTGAAGCCTGTCGGCTTCGGTACCTCCGACCCGGAGCAGGGCCGGGGCCAGGGCCCCTGCCCTGCGGGCCAAGAGGGGGCTTTGCAGGTCGAGGGGCGGGACCGTGTCCTTGGACAAGCCCTCCCGCAGGCCCTTGGAGTCGCCCCACCAGCGCCCGCCAATCACCAGGGAAGTATCAATGGTAAACGAGAGAAAACGGGGATCCACGGTTCGGACAACGGTTTCAGTGAGCTTGACGCTGCAGGAGCGGTTCCGGGGCATGGTTCAAACTACCACAATTTTCCTCTGGCGGTTGGTGTCTCGGGCCACTAGAATTTGGACAAAATGTCTGGAGGCCCATCGATGACCATTCGTCTTTCCCTTCGTGCCCGCATTCTTCTGCCGACCCTTGCCATCTTGTCCTTCGGCCTCGTGGCCGTCATCGGGGTGCTCTCGTACTTTTCCAGCGAGGAATCGAAGAACGCCGCCTACAACCAAAATCAGATCTACGCCCAGAAATACGCGGGCATCCTTGAGGGCCGGATCGAAAAGCTTCTGGTGAGCGTCCGGACGGTCGGCAAGACCTTTGAGTCCCTTCGGGCCGGGGGGGTAACCGCCAAAGCGCCCTACAGCGAGGTCCTCAAGGCTCTCCTCGGGGCCAATCCAGAGTTTGTGTCCACTTGGGCCCAATGGTCCTTAGCCGGTGTCAAAGGGCCCTCGGCGGTGCAGTGGTCCCGAGGGGAAGGCCAAGCGGTGGTGTCGTCCGACCAGGCCGACGCCGACCTCACTCCCGAAAAGACCGGGAAAGAGACGTTCACCGAACCCGTCCTAGTCAAAAAGGGAGACGCCCAGGTGCCCACCAGCCGGTTCTCCGTGCCCCTCCTGATGGACGGTACCGTGATCGGCGTCGTGGGGGCCGACCTGAGTTTCCAATGGCTGGGCGAGGTCACATCCCAGGTCAAACTCTTTGGCACGGGGTATCTGGTCGTGGCCACAAACTCGGCCATCCGGGTGGCCCATCCCAAGCCGGACATGATTGGCAAACCCCTGGGTGACGACATTCCCCAATTGAAGCCCGCGTTGCTTGCGGCCATCCACGACGGAAAAGACTTTCAAGTTGTGAAACCCAACCTTGTCACAGGCGCGGTTTCACTCCTCAACTACGCACCTATCGGCGCCGGAGTTTGGGAAACTCCCTGGAGCGTGTCGGCCGTGGCACCGCTGAGTGACCTCCTTGCCGGCCAGAGGTCCATCGTCATCTTATCCATCGCCTTGGGCGTCATCCTTTTCGCGGCCATCGGAAGCATCCTGCTGTGGGTGGTCTTCCGGGCGACTCGGCCCATCAAGACCGTGGCCAGGATTCTCAAGACGATCGCCGACGGTGAGGGGGACCTGACGCGACGGCTGGGCCTGAGCCGCGCCGACGAGATCGGCGACTTGTCCCGGAGCTATGACGCCTTCGTGGAAAAAATGTCGCAGATGATTCGACGGCTCCAGGGAACCTCGGTTCGGCTCCAGGAGTCCGGGAGCGACTTGGCCGCAGCCCTGATCGAAACCGCCTCGTCCCTCCACGAAATCAGTTCGAACATCCAGTCGGCCAAGGACAGGATCGTTCAGCAGGAGGCCATCGCCACCGGGACGTCCCAGGCCGTGCAGAAGATTTCCGACCGGGTCGAGACCCTTCAAACCCTCGTTCAGAGGCAGGAGAAGGCCGTCGAGACCTCGGGAAGCGCCGTGGAGCAGATGGTGGGCAATATCGAGTCGGTGACCCGAAACGTCGGCACCCTCGACGAAAGTCTCACCAGGCTCGTGGAGTCGGCCGAGGTGGGTCGTTCTCAGTTCTTGTTGTTCCAGGAGAAAGTGAACACCGTCAGCAACCAGTCCCAGAGTCTCGAGGAGACCAACGAGGTGATCGCGAGCATCGCCAGTCAGACCAACCTGCTGGCCATGAACGCCGCCATCGAGGCCGCCCATGCCGGAGAGGCAGGCCGGGGCTTCGCCGTGGTGGCCGACGAGATCCGAAAGCTGGCCGAGCAGGCCAGCCAGCAGTCCAAGACCACCGCGTCCGACCTAGCAACCATCCAGGAAACCGTCAAGTCGCTGGTCAGCGACGCCCAGACCACCGACGGGGCCTTTCAGAGGATCCTCGACGAGATCGGCCAGGTCGAGACCCTGGGGACCGAGGTGAAGAGCGCCATGGCCGAACAGCAAGTGGGCAGCACGCAGATCCTCGAGGGGATCCGCGATATCCGCGAGTCGAGCCAGGGGGTCGCTTCCCACTCAAGTGCCATGCGGGCCGACGCCCAGCAGACCCTGGGCACCATGGAAACCCTCCACCACCTGACGATGGAGATCCGCCAGGGCATGGATGAGATCGCCATCGGAACGGCGGACATCAACCAGGCCCTGACTGCCATCAGCGATCAGGGGGTGAAAAACAAGGAGAGCGTGGATGAACTGGTCATGGTAACGGGCCAGTTCAAGATGGCTTCGGCCGACGCCCCCTAGGGGCACCGGTCCCCCGGTCCCCCTTGCCATTTTGCGGGCTCTAGGCCAAGATTTTGGTAGGGGGAACTCATTGACGATCCAGGCTGGCGAACTAACGATTTGAGACTACCAACACCCACCCTGTTCCTCCTTTGCGTGACCCTCTTGACCTGTCTGTCTTGTGCGACGTCGCGTGCACCCGAACCCACCACGATCTGGCAGGTGCCCAGTGACTTTCGCATCGTCGGCTATTTTCCCTCGTGGTCAGGCGACCCCCTTTCCATTCGCTACGAGGCCCTCACCCACATCAACTATGCCTTTGCCCTGGTGGACGCAACGGGAGTCTACCGACCCATCGACAACCTCGAGAAGCTGAAGACCATCGTCCGGCGCGTCCGCGGTACCGGAGTCAAGGTCCTGCTGTCGGTAGGCGGCTGGAACGACGGGGACACTTCGGCCTTGGGGACGATTTCCTCGGACCCCCAGCTCACCGAGAGATTTGTCGGCGAGACCCTGGATCTCATGGCCAACCTGCACCTCGATGGAGTCGACCTGGATTGGGAGTACCCGAACGACGCCACCGCCGCTGGCTACGAAACCCTGGTCCAGGCCTTGGCGTTCGGCCTTCACACCCGGGGGGCCTCGTTGTCCCTGGCCGTGAGCGCCAACGACGGCAATGGCCGATTTGTCCGCGATGGGGCGTGGCGGGCCGCCGACTGGATCAACATCATGGCCTACGACGATGGCTGGGGCCAACGGGCCGGGGTCCCTCATTCCAGCTACGCGTTCACCCGGGCGGCCCTCGATTACTGGCTCGACGATCGAAGCGTCCCGAGGGGAAAGGTGGTCCTCGGGGTGCCCTTCTACGGCCGCAGCCTCGTCGACCGCCACGCCCGAACCTACCGGTCTCTGGTCGAGCAGTATCCCCGGGCCCAGGCCGCCGACGTGGCCGGAGGCTATGCCTACAACGGCCCCGACACCCTGCGGGCCAAGATCGTCAACCAGGCGCGGGTCAGGGCGGGCGGCGTGATGATCTGGCAGCTCAACCAAGACGCCCGGGGACCCCGGTCCCTGCTGTCTCTCATCTTTGACACGGTGAAAGAACCAGTGGAATAGAGAGGGAATATCGATCCCATAGGAAAGAAGTCTTTCCCACGGGGAGCCCGGGTCGCTAGGCTGTGAACCAGGAGACTTCCGTGAGTTCCTTTCTCACCATGATCCAGACATCGGGTCCTCTCTTTCTCCTGGTGGCCGCTGGCTACCTGGTCATGAAGGTGTTTCGCCTCCCCCTTTGGGTGTCCCAGAGAACCACCAAACTGGTGTTCACCGTGGCCCTTCCCGCCCTCCTGTTCTCGATGATGACGGGCATCCGCCGCCTCCCTTCTCCCGATATGCGGGTCCTGGCGGCCTTCTTCGGGGCCTGCCTGCTGGTCTTCGCCCTGGGCCGCTTCGGATCCCGGTGGTTTCGGCTCGACGGGGCCAGCCGTTCGGTGTTTGCCGTCGGCGGAGTGTTTTCCAACAACGTCATGCTGGGTCTTCCCCTGGCCAAACTCCTGCTGGGACCGGGGTCCATCCCCACCGTGGCCCTGGTCCTGGTCTTCAATTCGCTCATTCTGTGGACCTTGGTGACGGTGGCCGTCGAGGTGGCCCGGCACTCGGGGACATCGTGGAGGAACGTGGTACGGACGGCCCTCCGAGTGGCGTTCAATCCCATCGTCGCCGCCATCTTTGCCGGGGTCGCGTGGAGCTTCACCGGTTGGGACCTCCCTCGGGTCGTCTCCCTCCCCCTCGACTGGGTCGGCGCCGCGGCGGGTCCCCTGGCCCTGGCCGCCCTGGGCATGGGGCTGGCCGAGTTTGGAGTGGGGCGCGACCGGCGGCTCACGGCCGCCCTGGTCACGGTGAAGCTGCTGGTCCATCCGCTGGCCGTCTGGGGCCTGGCGGCCTGGCTGGGACTGTCGTCCCTGGAGACCCGGACCCTGGTCCTTCTTTCGTCGATCGCCATCGGGTCGAACGTCTACCTCATGGCCCGGCAGTTCGGCGTTTTGGAGGGACCCGTGGCCCAGAGCCTTCTGGTTTCCACCGCCCTGTCCGCGGTGACCACGCCGCTGCTCGTCGCCCTGGTCCCCTGAAGCAGGTGACTCGGGGCCGCCGAGACGCTATTCTGCCTCCATGCTGACCCACGCGATGTCCTTCCTTTCCGACCTGACCCTGAACAACGACAGGACCTGGTTCCGGGCCCACCAGGACGACTACCTGCGGGCCAAGGCCGAGGTGGAGGATTTTGTCTTCGGCCTCTTTCCTCGGTTGGGTCTGGAGCGGGGCAGCCACCCGGCGTCGTTCTGGTTCCACCGCATCTACCGCGACACTCGGTTCAGCCGGGAGAAGACCCCCTACAAGCGGAATTTCAGCGCGGTGCTCGGGGCCGAAGGGAAGAAGGGACCGGCCATGGGGGCGTACTTTCACATCGAACCGGGTCACGAGAGTGCCATCGGTGGCGGCCTCTGGGCCCCGGAGCCCGCAGTCCTCAAGAAGTTTCGCCTGGACATGGAGGACGGCCCCCGGGAACTGGAGCGTATCGTGGGGGCCCCCGAGTTTCGGGCCCACCTGACCCTCATGGACGGCAAGAAGCTCAAGCGAGTTCCCAAGGGATTTGCCCCCGACCACCCGGCGGCCGAATGGTTCAAACT
>JAHFSN010000075.1:0-2374 GCA_023265735.1 Spirochaetaceae bacterium
TCATGACCCAGGCGTCGGCCATCCTTCCCCAGGGAGTGATCCGGGAAGAGACGGATCTGAGGGCGTACGTTCCCCTCGTCGCCGGAGTCAAGGCTGCCTTCCGGGCCGCGGCAGCCACCCAACAGGGGACCTTCGGCGACCGCGACGCCCAGGTGGCCTCAGGGTTCGACCGGCTGCGCAAGCCCTTCGACGCCACCGACCTAGCCCGGACCGTGGTGTGGACCTCGGCCGAGCTGCGGTGGGCCTGGCCCACGGTGTCGTTCTTCGAGCTCTGTCCCCTGACGGTGGAGCCGGCGCTGATCGCCGACGCCGGCCAATCCTGGGCTGGCGGCGCGGTGACCACGTGGGACGTGGGCGGCGCCATCCGGGTGTTCTGGGGTGACCCCGTCGGGGTGCCGCTTCGGGTCGAGGCGACCACCGACAACCAGGGCCGCCCGTGGTGGGGCTTCGCCGTCGAGGCCCCGTACTGAGAAAACTCAAGAGCCTTCGGGCTCAATCAAGGAGAACAAGATGAAACGAACTGTGGGAGCCCTGCTCCTGACCTTGGGTGTCCTGGGGGCCACGTATGGCCTCGACACCCAGAAACTCGTGACCCTCGAGACCACCCTGGCGCCCGTCATGGAGAACACGGACCAGGCGTCCCTGCGGGCCCTCGACGCCCAGCTGGCTTCGTTGACCGATCCGCTTTCCCAGGTGAAGGCGGGCATCGTACGCCACAACCTGAGCCGGGCCATCGGCGATGAAACCCACCGGGGGAACGCCCAGGCGGCTATCGACCATCTGAAGGGCCCGGCCCGGGGCGCCGATGCCGAACTGGCCGCCCTGTCCCTCCCCTACCTGGGCTCAGCCACCACCCTGAAGGCCCGGGAAGACGGCAATCCCGTGGGCAAGATGCTGGCCGTGAAGGATGGCTGGGCCGTCCTGGGCGAGGCCGTCGACAAGTACGGCGAAGCCACCTTTGTGCCCCGGATGATCCGGGTGTGGGTGGCCGCCTCCCTCCCCGACTTCTTTGGAAAGGACGGCGACCTCCTCAAGGATGCCGCGGCCCTCGAGGTCTGGGACAAGGCCCACCCGGGGCGGATGGGCGACGGCGTGAAGGCCCAGATGGCCCTGCTGCAGGGCAACGCGTTCAAGAAACAGAAGGACCTGGCGAAGGCCACGGAGGCGTGGAAACGCGCCCTGGCCCTCGACCCCGCGAAGAAGGGTCCGGGCAAGGCCGCCGCCGAAGCCCTGGACCGCTACGGAGACTAAGGAGCCCACCATGACATTGATCAGCATCCGCGACGGACGCAAACACTACACCCTCGACAAGGCCCAGACCGTGGCCCTCGACGGGGTCAGCCTCGACATCGCATCGGGGGAACGGGTGAGTTTGATGGGCCCCTCGGGGAGCGGCAAATCGACCCTCCTCAACCTGATGGGCTGCCTCGACCGCCTCGACGCCGGTACCCTCGTCATCGACGGCCAGGACACCAAGAAGCTCAAGGACGCCGCCCTCTCGACCTTCCGCAACCGCACCATGGGGTTCATCTTCCAGAGCTTCAACCTCATTCCCGTCCTGACGGTGTTCGAGAACATCGAGTACCCCCTGCTCCTGCAGTCGATCCCGACCGCCGAGCGCAAGGACAGGGTGATGAACCTCCTCGAGAGGGTGGGACTCGCCGATTACCACCACAGGCTTCCCGAGAACCTCTCGGGCGGCCAGCGCCAGCGGGTCGCCATCGCCCGGGCCCTGGTGACCCGGCCCCGGCTGGTCTTCGCCGACGAGCCCACTGCGGCCCTGGACCAAAAGACGGGACGGGCCGTCATGGAACTCATGGTGGAGATGAACGAACAGGCCGGGGCCACCCTGGTCTTCTCCACCCACGACGCGGGGGTGGCCTCGTACGCCCGACGCGTCGTCCACCTGCTCGACGGCCGGATCGTCGAAGCCGGGGGGGCGGCATGAGGCTCTTTCGACTCGCCTGGCGGAACGTCTTCCGCCAAAAACGGCGGACCCTCACCACCCTGGCGGCCCTGGTCATCGGATTGGCCGGCTTGGTTGTCTTCCAGGGGTTCGTGTCCCAGCTGATGATCGGTTTCCGGGACGGCACCATCCGGTCCGGCATAGGGTCCCTTCAGGTGTCCAACCAGCCTGGCTATTTTACCGACGGGGAGTTCAGTCCTTACAAGTACGCCCTGCACGACCAGGCGGCCCTGGCCAAGACCTTGGCCGCCGATCATCGGGTGGTGGCGGTGTTCCCGTCGACGGGCTTCACGGCCATTGGAGGGTACGGCGACAAGGCCACGACGCTGCTGGTGAAGGCCTACCCCGCCGACAGGATGAACTTCGGTCCGGCCCCCGCGGGTGCCCCGGCGAAGGCCGACGAGTTCA
>JAHFSN010000075.1:2384-7937 GCA_023265735.1 Spirochaetaceae bacterium
GGCGGCTCGTGGACGCCTCAGTCGAAGGGCACCCTCGTCCTGGGAGAAACCGCCGCCCGCATCCTGAAGGTGGGCGTGGGAGACGTCATCACGCTGATGGCCGTCCTCCCCGACGGTGGCCTCAATGGCCGGGACTTTGCCATCAGCGGCATCTATCAGGCCGCCGGCCGGGACAAGATCTTCGCCTTCACGGATTACGCCACGGCCCAGGAGTTCACGGGTCTGGCCGCGGCCCCGGTGCTTCATGTGCTGGCCAAAAACCCCTCCGACGCGGACGGACTGGCGGCCTTGGTCCCCCCGGGCCACGCCGTGCGCACCTGGCCCCAGCTGGCCACCTATTTCGTGCAGGTGAACACCATGTTCGCCGGGTTCCTGTCGGTGATCCGGGCCATCCTCCTCCTCATCACCCTGTTCATCCTGGGGAACACCATGAACCGCATCGTCTTTGAGAGGATGCGCGAGTGGGGCACCCTGAGGGCCCTGGGGACGAAGTCGCGAGAGATCCTGGGGTTAGTGGTCCTCGAGGGCGCCTTCCAGGGCCTCGCCGGGGCCCTGCTGGGCATCGCCTTCGGGTTCGTGATCAGCCTGGTCATCAACCTGCTGGGCGGCCTGCCCATGAACAATGGCACCACGGTGCACCGGATCCTCCTCATACCCGACGACCAGACCGTCTGGTGGAACCTCGTCCCCGTGGTCCTCACGGCGGCCCTGGCCGCCTTTCTTCCCGCTCTCCGAGCCCAAAAACTATCGCCCTCCGAGGCGTTGAGGTGCCCATGAAGACCTTCGTCCTAACGCTCAAACTGGCGTCCCGCAACCTACTACGTCAGCGGGGACGCACCCTCTCGACCCTGGCGGCCATCGTCATCGGTCTGGTGGGCCTGGCCTTCCTCGACGGCTACATCACCTACTCCATGTGGGGCCTGAAGGAGACCATCATCCACAGCGGCAGCGGCCACTTTCAGGTGGCCACGGCCCGGGAGTACTTCGACGAGGGGGACAACGATCCGTTCCCCTACCTCTTCCAGAACTCCAAGGGCCTAACCAAGGAACTGCTGAAGAACCCGGCCGTCAAGGAGGTGATCCCCTCGCTGGCGTTCACCGCCGTGATCAACGTCGGAGGCAAGATGGAGACGGTCCAGGCCAAGGCCATGCCCACGGACCTCAGGAAGGCCAACTTCAGCTTCCTGAGGCTGAGGTCGGGGGCCGATTTGGACGGCACCCCGGGCCGCATTCTGCTGGGTTCGGGTCTGGCCTCCAAGCTGGGACTCACCGAAGGCAGCGCCGTGACCCTCTACGCCATGGGAGCCGGCGGAGGGGTGGCCAACCAGAGCTACCAGGTGGCCGGCACCGTCTCGTCGGGCATCGCCGCGGCCGACGCCGTCTCGGTGTTCCTCGACCTGGACGACGCCCAGGCTCTCCTGGGCACCGACGCCGTCCCCCTCCTCACCGTATTCCTCGAGCACACCGAGGACACCGGCGTCGTGGTGGCGAGCCTGAGGGCCCACGGACTGAAGGCCGAGCCCACGGTGATCAAGGACTGGGAGGAGCTGTCCCCCTACTACCGTCAGGCCAACGGCGCCTACCAGATGGTCCTGGGGGTGGCCCGGTTCATCGTGCTGCTGGTGGCCCTCTTCTCCATCTCGGGCACCCTGAATCTGTCTGTGCTGGAACGCCTCAGGGAAATCGGCACCCTGCGGGCCTTCGGGACCCGCCGCCCTCAGGTGATCGCCCTGCTCGTGGTCGAAGGCGTGCTGCTGGGCGTGGGCGGGGCCCTGGCCGGCGGGGCCCTGGGCTGGCTGGGGACAGAGCTCTTCAACCTCGCCGGGGGTCTAACCCTTCCGCCCCAGCCGGGAATGAGCGACCCGCTGACCATCCTCTTCACCCCCGACCCGGGCCACGCGGCCTCCAACGGCCTGTGGGTCTTGGCCGCCGCCGCGGTGGGGGCCTGGTTCCCCGCCCATTTCGCGTCCCAACGGACGACTTCAGAACTGCTCAAGGCCGTGTAGGCCACCAAAGGAGATTGTGTATGAACCGCTTGCTGATCGGGGCCCTGCTGGCCCTCAGCCTGGTCCCGGCCTGGGCCGAAGACGCCCCCGCGCTCTTGGCCGAAGTCGACGCCCGCCGGTCGATTCCCGACATGGACTTCGAACTCGTGATCACCTCGTACCAGGGCGACAAGGCCCTGGACACTAACTCGCTCTGGGGCTGGGTGAAGGCCGTGCCTGAGGGGAACAAGACCCTCTTGGCCTTCGTGGAACCCGGTACGGTGAAGGGCCGCAAAATGCTGATGGACGGCCCCACCGTGTACCTCCTCTTCCCCAAGACCCGCAACCCCATCCGGCTCTCGCCGCTGCAGGTGCTGCTGGGGCAGAGCTCCAACGGCGACGTGGCCCGGACGGGGTTCGCCCAGCAGTACGACGCGGCGGGATTGGGGACAGAGCTCGTCGATGGAACGGACTGCTGGGTCTTTGACCTCAAGGCCAAGGCCGGCCAGCAGAACTCCACTTACCAGCGGGTCAAGCTCTGGGTGGAGAAGGCGGGACTCAAGCCCCGGGCCGCCGACTTCTTTGGCTCGGGGGGCACCCTGCTCAAGCACGCCGTCTACGCTGACTACCGGGCCGTGGGCGACAAGAGCCTCGCCTTCAAGCTCGACATCAGCGACGGCACCGACCCCACCAAGCACACGGTTCTGCAGTACCGCCGGGTGGGCCGCCAGGCCCTGGGCGACGCGAGCTTCCGCCGGGACTACCTCGAAGCCTGGCAGCCCGAGGCCCCCCGATGAGGCGGGTTCTCGGTCTTCTGGCTGGCCTGGGCCTCGCGTCGGCGGCCTGGGCCCTCGACGCCGAGGTCGACGTGCAGCAGACGAGCAGTCACGTGGCAGTGGTCCAAGGGGCCCCGGGGACGGCCCCCCAGGAGGTGGCCGTGGACGAGACCCTGGTCCAGGGGACGGTCCATCACCAGCAGACCCTGGCGCCGGGCCTGAATGCCGAGGGGACCTTCTGGTCGTCCCTCGACACCCTCCCCTCGGGGACGCCCCAGGTCCTGCCGGCCCACAAACTCGACATTTCGTCGCATTTCCTGGAGGGCTGGCTGGCCTGGGAACCGCTGCCGGGCACCCTGAACCTGGGGGGCGGAAAGCAGGTGGTCCATCCTTCGTCGGGGTTCAGCGCCACCCCCCTCAACTTCGCGTCACGGGGGGGCCGGACGACCGGCGCCCAGGCCACCTCGTCGTGGGAGGAGGGCTGGATGGGGACCAAGGCGTCGTGGTTCGGCGATTCGCTGTCGGCCTCGGTGTTCTGGGCCCCCAGCCTCTCGTGGGACAAGGCCACCGACGACGGCGGCTTGAAGTATCTGACGAGCTCCCAGTCCAATGGCTTCACCCAGGGCCAACTCGGGTTCACGTGGGGAACCAGCGATGTGAAGGCGCTGGCGTTCCAGGGGGCGGGGAACCCGAGGCTGGGCCTGGGGGTCGACACCGGTTGGGGCGACGACTGGACCTTTCGGGCCGAGGCCGCGGGCGACGCCGTGTCGTCGATCCGGCCCAGCGCCCTGGTGGGGGCCACGTGGACGGGCCTGGACCAGCAGACGGTGATGGCCGAGCTCAGCCGCGACGAAACGGGTCCCACCCCCCGGCCGTACGGGTTTGTGCGGGGCGCGGTCAAACTGGAATCCCACGTCGACGCCGACGCCTGGACGAAGGTCAACCTGGCCGACACCTCGGGCTGGTTGGGGTCGTCGATTACGTACACGGCGGACAAGTGGGTCCTCTCGGGCGCCTGGATGGGGGCCTGGGGCGATGCCACGAGCGACGCGGGGAGTTCGCCGCTCAGGTGGAAGACCACGCTCGAGGCGAAGGCGTTCTTTTAGGGCAAGGGGGCCTTGGGGGGATTTGACGGCCTCGCAGGGGCGCGATGCCCACTACCGGCGAGGGCGTCAGAACATCCCGCCATCGGCTAGGCCTTCATCCATAGTCAAACCTCAATGACTCCTAGTTGCACTTATGCGCATTCCGGTATACACCTTTCCTATCTTCTCGCCTCTTGAACTAACGGATAATCAGCGATGTGCCCTTGGGGGACGCTGAGACAGAAGGAAGGTCGATATGCTGGAAATGCCTCGCCACGCTCGATTCCTCATGAGGACGCTGTCCTTCGCGTCCGCAGTGTGCCTCGTCTTCGTTTCCTGTGCGGCTCCGGTCGGCACGGCCAATCAAGGCTCTGGTGGAACCTCAAATTCCACGCCGAGGCTCCTTGTTAAGCAGATCACCTCCACGGCGGGGATGCGGGCCCTTGCGGCAGGGGACACCGTCGCGGCTGACAAACCGTGGCTCCGGGCCACCGACTATTCAAAAATTCCTTCGACTGACATGGATACTATCCAGAACTGGGGCGTCCGAACCCTAATCGACCAGTACGACCAAGAGTTCAACTTCTCTCGGGCCCTGACCCTGGTCGATCCTCCTCCGCAGGCGGTCGGCGGCGGGATTCTCTTCTACGTCAGAGACGCCGATACCCAAGCCAGTGTCCCCGTCGCGTATCAAGACGGACAGGCCAGCTTCACGACCGAAGTGGGAAAGAGCTACATCGCCTACGTGGAGCTCTTTCTCGATGGTGCCAATGGAACGGAAATCGACGGAGTAGCTGTCGATGAACCGTTTGTTTCGACGGGTAATGATACGATTTCCTTCTACGTCACCGGCGAAAGCTGTACTCTCTACATCAACGGAGAGAGCTTTGGGGGAACCTATCTCTGGACTCCCGAGGACCCCACATTGCCCTATGATGCTGGTAGCTACAATGCCGTCGGCAAAAATTCTGAGGGTCGCTCGGCATTTCGAAAACGAAATTTCGAACTATACGGCGGCTATGGCTTTGTCGCCGAGTTTCTTCACAGCTAAGATCCGTATATCCTCGTCTCTGCGCTCGTTCGGTTCGGCAATCCGCGTTTCTTTTTCGTCAATTCCGACGGATACTGGTTAATCCGTTGCCGATTCCCCGCAAAATTGTCCTCGACAGACTCCCCCCATTGAGCCGACAATGGGAGGAGCTGGCGGTCCACCGATGAACGAAGAACAACGCATCGCTTTCCTGAAGTCTTCAAAGCTCTTTTCGCAGGCCCCCGACGATGTCATCCTCCTCATCGCCGGAAAACTTCAGCTGGAGGAAGTCCCCCCGGGGCGGGATATTGTCCGCAAAGGCGACGCCGCCGACCGCATGTACCTCATCGTGTCGGGCACCGCCAGTGTCCACGAGGGTGACAGGGTCATCCGCACCCTGACGCCCCGCGACGGGTTTGGGGAAATGGCCGTCCTCGACAACCAGCCCCGGGCCGCCACCATCACCGCCGACCAGCCCTGCACCCTTCTGTCCCTGGGCCGCGACGCCTTCGATCTGTTGGTCAACAGCCGTCCCGAGGTCAGCCGGGCCATCCTCCTGGTCCTGACCGAAATCATCCGCAGCAACACCCAGGCCCTGGCCGACGACTTTGCGGTCCGGATCGAGCTCGAGCGCAAGGTCCAGGATCAGCTGCGCGACCTCGCCGAGGCCCAGCTGG
>JAHFSN010000076.1 GCA_023265735.1 Spirochaetaceae bacterium
ATCAACACGTTCACCATCGTCCTCCCTCCCCTCCGGGAGAGACCCCAGGACATTCCCGTTCTGGCGGCGGAATTTCTGAGCCAAGTCGCCCTGGAACTCCACCGGGACTTGAAAGGTTTCGATGACGCCGCCGTTTCCCTGCTTTGCCGCCATACCTGGCCCGGCAATGTGAGGGAGCTCAAAAATATCGTGGAGCACGCCGCCGTGATGGCCCAGGGAACCGTCATCCGCCCTTGTGACTTTCCCGTGGACCTGACCGCGCCCCCCAAAAGCCACGTCGCACTCGGTTCCGGGTCCAACACTTTGGAGACCCAGGAATGGAAACTGATTGAGGAAGCTCTGCACAAGAACGACGGGAACGTAGCGGCGGCCGCCCGAACCTTGGGTGTCACGCGAAACACCCTTCGCTACCGTCTCGCCAAGTATGGTGGTTGAAAACCACCACCACCACCACCAGCACCGGCCGTTTCCCGGCATGTTCCTGGGCCGGTCGTCGGTGGGCGGTTCGACACGGGTTGGCTCGGCGTCATGCCGTGTCCTTCGGTGACTGCTCAAGGCCCCCAGCGGCAAGTCTTTTCCCCCAAACGGCTTGATGAACAAACTTTAACCTCCCTTGGCATGTTCCTTGCTTAAAGGAAGCTAACCAACCACAGGAGGTGGATGTTGAAACGTGTTATTCTTATTGCCACGGCATCGCTGATGGCCCTCGGATTGATGGTCAGCTGTGCTCCCGGGAAGACCAAGATTGGTCTTTCCTTCTCTGACTTCGCGACCGAGCGCTGGTCGAACGAAGCCAAACTCATGAAGACTCAGCTCGAAGGGCTGGGCTACGAAGTTCTGTCGCAGGAAGCCAACCACGACGTGAAGCTCCAGAACGACCAGATCGACAACATGGTCGCTCAGGGCGTGAAGGCGATGATCATCGTTCCCGAAGATGGTGACGCTGCCGCTACTGCCGTGACCAAGGCCGCCAAGGCTGGAGTCAAGGTTGTGGCGTACGACCGGCTGATCAAGTCGGCCGACATCGCTGCCTACCTTTCGTTCGACAACATGGAAGTTGGTCGCCAGCAGGCTGCCGGCGTCCTGAAGGTCGTCAGCAAGGGCAACTTCGTTCTGCTCGGCGGTAGCCCCACCGACAACAACGCGGTTCTGTTCCGCGCTGGTCAGATGGAAGTCCTGAAGCCCCTGATCGACAAGGGCCAGATCAAGGTTGTCGCCGACCAGTGGGTCGACAACTGGGATCCCGCCAACGCCCTCAAGATCATGGAGAACATCCTCACGAAGCTGAAGGCCGACAAGATCAAGCTTGACGCCGTTGTCGCTTCGAACGACGGAACCGCCCTCGGCGCTCTGCAGGCCATGAAGGCCCAGAATCTGGCCGGCAAGGTCCCGATCTCCGGACAGGACGCCACCGCTGACGGTTGCAACAGCATCGTCAAGGGTGAACTGACCGTCACCATTTTCAAGGACATCCGCAAGCTGGCTCCTCTGGCCGTCAGCCTGGCTGACTCCCTGGCCCAGGGCAAGGCTGTCGCCGAGATGAAGGCCTTTGATCTGGCGACTCTGACCAACGACAAGAAGTACACCGGTTCCGTGAACTGCGTGTTCCTCCCCGTCGTTCAGGTTGACAAGACCAACGTCGATGCCGAAATCGTCAAGAGCGCCTTCCAGAAGAAGGAAGACGTCTACCGCGATATTCCCGCCGACAAGATTCCTCAATAAGTGATTGGAGGTCGGCGAAAGCCGACCTCCCCTTTTTGATACCCATCTTCGGAGGACGGCTTTGGCGCCAACCAATCAAAACGACATTATTCTGAAACTCAACAAACTGACCAAAGCCTTTCCCGGTGTTCTGGCCCTTCGTGACGTTTCGCTCGAGGTCATCCGCGGGCACATCCACGGACTGTGTGGAGAGAACGGGGCCGGGAAATCGACTTTGATGAAGATTCTCGCAGGGGTCTACCCCCACGGGACCTTTGAAGGTTCCATGGAGTTCGACGGAAGCGAGTTGAAACTGGAAGCAGGCTCGATCCGGCAGGCCCGGGAGCTTGGCATTGCTATCGTTTACCAGGAACTTACCCTGGTTCCCCAATTGACCGTCGGAGAGAACATCTTCCTCGGAAAGGAACCCCACAAGGGTTTCAGCATTGAGTGGGACAGGATTTATTCAGAGACAGGCGCTCTCCTGGACCGTTACGGTCTCGACATCGATCCCCGGGCTCCCGTTCGAACCCTTGGGGTCGGCCAGATGCAGATGGTCGAGATTGCCAAGGCCTTGGCGGAAGATGCCAAGGTCCTCATTTTGGACGAGCCGACTTCGGCCCTCTCTGAGGCGGAAGTCGACAGGCTGATGGATATCTTGAGAACCCTCAAGAGTCACGGGGTGACCTGCCTCTACATCAGCCACAAACTGGAAGAATTCTTCCGGATTACCGATGAAATTACGGTCATGAGAGATGGCCAAGTCGTTCGGACCGCCCCCACTAAGAGCGTTGATCAGGCGACACTTGTTCAGCTCATGGTGGGACGAGCCATGACGGAGCGGTTTCCCAAAGGAGACCGGAGAGCCGGGGGCATCGTCCTCAGTGTCCGGGGCCTCAGGGCAAACGATCCCCATCGGCGCGAAAGGGAAGTCCTGAAAGGCGTCGATTTTGACCTGAGACGAGGTGAGATTCTGGGCATCGCGGGCCTCATGGGAAGCGGTCGTACAGAGTTGGTCACGACCCTCTTTGGAGAATATGGAAACGTGACGGCGGGGACCATCGAACTTGATGGTCAAGCCGTCACCATTCGGTCGGCCCGCCAGGCCATCGACATGGGGATCAGTCTGGTTCCCGAGGATCGCAAGCAGATGGGTCTTGTTCTGCCGCAATCCATCTTGAAGAACATGAGTCTTCCCAATTTGGACAGGTTCTCGTCGTTGCTCACGATCAATGTTCCTGCCGAACTTCAGGAGACCCTGAACTATTTCAGCAGCCTGCTCATCAAGGCGAACGATGCCTTCACCGTCGTCAACACCCTTTCGGGGGGAAACCAGCAGAAGGTCGTCATCGCGAAATGGCTGATGTCGAAGCCTCGCATTCTCATCCTCGACGATCCGACAAGGGGCATTGACGTTGGTGCCAAGTATGAAATCTACAAGCTGATGAATCAGCTCGCGGAGGCTGGGATTTCGATCATCATGATCTCAAGCGAACTCGAGGAAGTCCTCGGAATGAGTGACCGGGTCATGGTGATGTGGGCTGGCAAATCGAATGGAACCCTGGATATCAAGGATGCAACCCAGGAAACCCTCATGGCCCGGGCAACCGGCGTCGTTCAAGAAAACACGAGGTCATGACAATGAAAAACAAAGCTCTCCTTATTCAAGGTATCCGGGCCAACGCCCAAACCTACAGTCTGTTGCTGGCCCTCGGATTCATCTGGATCCTGTTTGCTATTGCCACAGGCGGTGTGTACATATCACCTCAGAACATTTCCAACCTGTTCCGGCAGATGACCATCATCGGCTTCATGGCGTGCGGCATGGTGCTCGTCATCGTGACGGGAGGTATCGACCTCTCGGTGGGGAAGCTGGCCGGGTTTGTTTCGGTCTTTGTGGCGGTGCTCCAGGCTTACTTCAACCCTTGGCTGGTGAGTTTGATCTACCCCGGGGCCGACGCGACGACTCACAACATCGTCTCTGCCATCATCTCCATCCTCCTTGGCGTTGGATTGGGTGCCCTGATCGGAGTCCTTCAAGGCTCCGTCATCGCTTACCTTTCGGTTCCGGCCTTCATCGTGACCCTGGGCGGCATGTTCATCTTCCGGGGTGCCATCCTTGCCGTCACCCAGGGGAAGACCATTCCCGCTAACCAGCCCATTTTCACGGACATAGGCCAGGGCTACATACCGAACACGGCGGGCCTGGTGCTGGCGGTCATCGCGGTCATCCTTGTTGTCCTGTTTATCCTTCAGGCCAGGAAGAAGAAGGCCCAGTACAAAATTGAAGCCGGTCCCCTCCTCTTCGACATTCTGAAGATGCTTGTGGCCGCCGTGGGCATCATCGGCTATGTGCTCATCGTCAACCTCTATCAAGGTCTCCAGATTCCCGTCCTGCTTTTGGCCCTTGTCGCGGCCATTCTGATTTACCTGTCCAACAGCACGCGGTTCGGCCGATACGCCTACGCCATCGGCGGGAACCGGGAAGCCACCCGGCTTTCGGGCATCGACATCAAGAAGAACATCTTCAAGATCTTCATCCTCATGGGAACCTTGTGCGGAGTGGCAGGCGTCAGCTTGGCCAGTTACGTCGGCTATGGGACCATTGCCGCCGGTGAAGGCTACGAATTGGACGTCATCGCTGCGTGTATCTTGGGGGGAACCTCGACCCTGGGTGGTGAAGGCACCGTCGTCGGAGCCTTGATCGGAGCCCTCGTCATGGCCAGTTTGAGCACCGGAATGACTATGCTCAACTCGCCGCCCGCCATGGTTTACATCGTCAAGGGTTTGGTGTTCATTCTGGCCGTCCTCGTGGACGTCTCGGTCCGCAAGTCGGCTTCCAAGAACTAAGACTCCTTTCTCCCAGTCCCTTACCAAAAGAAAAACCCGCGAAATCAATTCGCGGGTTTTTTTATGCTCGGCGCGGGACAGTTCAATCGGTTTTGAAGCGCCCCACGATCCCCAAAAGATTCTCGAGGTGCCTCTTGGTGGTTTGGGTTTGCTCGGAGATCTCATGGAGGGCCGTCGTGATTTCGCCGATGCCCATGGTGATTTCCATGGAGCTGGCCTGGACCGTCCCCGTGATTTCCTTTAGGTCACCCATGCGCTCGCGAACCTGCCGGGTGTCGTGGTCGATGGCCCGGGACTGCTCGGTGACGGCCTCGTTGAGCCGGATCACTTCTTCCAAGGTGACCACCGAGTCTTGGGCGGCCTCGGTGGATTGGGAGATGGATTCCACCGTCTGACGGGACTGACGGACGGCGTCCGAGATCATCGTGTTCAGATCCTCAAAACTGGTTTCTACCGCCAGGGAGTTGCTGGAGATTTCCCGAATCGTGTCCGTAATCTTGGTGAGGTTGGTCTGGGTTTGTTTGGCCTGAGCCGATGAGTTCTCCGCAAGCTTCCGGATCTCCTCCGACACGACGGAGAAGCCTTTCCCGGCCTCACCGGCGTGGGCGGCCTCGATGGCAGCGTTCATGGCCAAGAGATTTGTCTGGGAGGCGATCTCCGCAATGGCGTGGGTCGCGTCGAGAAGGCTTTCTGACTGCGAGTTGATCTCCCGGATCCGCGCATTCACGCTCGAGAGAAGCTCTTTTCCCCGGGCATTGGCCTGAGAGATGGCGTCGAACAGCCGGGCGTCGGCCTCGATGGCCGTCTTTACCGAGGCCAAGCCCCCGTTGACGGTGCTTACAGCCTGCTCCACCTGCGACAGGGCCCGACTCTGATCACGGAAACTCCCCTGCTGGAGGGTGAGTCTCTCGATCATCGAACCCAGGCTCTCGGTCATCATATTCGTACTGTTAGCCTGACGGCAGATGATCTGAGAGATCGACTCAACGTTGCTGCGGATCTCGAAGGAGCTCGCCGCAGTCTGCTCGGTGTTGCTGGAGAGCACAAGGGTGCTCTGCTGAAGGCTGGTTCCGATTTCGGCGAGTTCCCGGATCATCGAGGCCAGAGTCGAGCTGAACTGGTTGAAGTAGCGCGCGATGAGGCCGATTTCATCCCGGGAGAAGATGGGGACGGAAATCGTCAGGTCTCCCCGTCCCTGGCTCACCTCGGACAGCACCCGATCCAGGCTTCGAAGCGGTTTTCTCACGATGTAGTAGATCAGGACGCCATTGATAGCCGCCAAGAGACCCAGCAGGACGGTCACCTGGATCAGTTCGGAGATGACCTGGGCGGCAACTTCCTTCTCAATGTCGCGGGTGGTTACCTCGAGCTGGAAGGTCCCGTAGCTCGTCCCGCTCTTCTTGATCTCGTCCTGAAACTTGAGTTCTCCCGGTTCCACGGCGTCTTGATTGACGTCGGCCGTGGCGCCGTCCTCGATACCCTTCTTCGTACGGACCATGCTGGTCACGAGAGTTTGGGATTTGTCGTAGATCCTCGCGGCCACGATGTGCCCGGTTTGCATCTCGCCTTCGAGCACCTTGTCGACTTCGTCGATGGCAGACATAGACACCGGGTACACCAAATTCCGCCCCAGCCGATTCACGGAGGCCTTGACTTCCTGCTGGAGGCGATCCAAGGAGACCTGGCGAAGGGTGGTCACACGATAGGTCGCCGAGGCGGCGAGGACCAGAGCAATGGCCCCAACTCCGATTCCAATGAACCGGACCGCCAAGGAGCCGAAGGCGTCCTTTTTGGCAGACATGGCGGCCTCCTTTTATGTGTGTAAGTTGGGCCGTCCCCGGAGGGACGGCCAAAGGAAATTAGCGGCGCACCTTTCGGGTGGCCACATCGAAGATGACCGCCAGGGCCAAGACGGCTCCGCGCACGACATACTGCAGGGACTCATCGACACCCATGAGGTTCATGCCATTCCGCAGCGACATGTACACGAGGGCGCCCACCATGGAGCCGGTGATCTTTCCCACGCCGCCCGCCGCCGAGACGCCGCCGATGTAGGCAGCGGCAATGGCATCGAGCTCAAACAGGGTACCGCCCGTGGGTCCCGCCGACTGAAGCCGTGAGGAGAACAAGATGCCAGCGACGGCCGAGAGGAAGCCCATGGAACCGAAAGTCAAAAGAGTGATCTTGCTGACGCTGATACCCGACAGTTCGGCGGCTTCCGGGTTTCCTCCCACGGCGTACACGTGCCGCCCCAGGGCCGTCTGTCGGCTGACCCAGTCGTAGAATCCGACGACCACGAGCATGATGACCACGGTCCAGCCCATGCCGTTGTAGCCCGCCAATTTCCAGGTAATGAATCCCACAGCCACCGAAATCAGGACAAGCTTCAAGACCAGCATGTCGACGGGGATCACCTCGAACTGGTACTTCATCTTCTGCTTCCGGGCCCTCAGGTCGGCAATGATGAACCAAATAATGGCAATCAGGCCCAGGAAGAGCGTGACCTTGTGCAGACCGGGGAGGAAGGCACTATCGTCGGGGAAGACATCGGGGATGCTACCGTTTCCGAGGGCCACGAAGGTGGGGTCGGAGATATTGATGGTCCCCGTTCCCGTCGTCGAAAGAAGGAGCAGACCACGGTAAATCAACCACCCGGCGAGGGAGGCCACGAAGGACGGAATGCCCAGTTTGGCCACCGGGAGGGCGGTCAACAGGCCGGCAATGATCCCGAGGAGCAGCACGACGGGGATGACAACGTAGAACGGCCAGTGCAGAATGCTCAAGCCGATGGCGGCCACGGCCCCCAGAAAGCCGGCCAAAAAGCCGACCGAAAGGTCGATATGGCGGATGACGATGACGAGGGTCATTCCCACCGCCAGGACGGCAATGTATCCGGTCTGGTTCATGAGGTCCGCGAGGTTGCGGGACGACAAAAACAGACCGTTTGTGGCAATCGTGAAGATGGTCATGATCACGGCCAGCGCGATGAACATTCCGTAGTCGCGGATGTTCTTGTTCAATGCTCTCTGCAAGTCTTTGGCGGTCACGGGAGGGTCTCCTTGGTTGAATTGTGGGTCATAGGGTAGCCAGCTGCATGATCTTCTCTTGGTCGGCCTCGGCTCGGCTCAGTTCGCCGGTGATGCGCCCGGCCGACACGACGTAGATCCGGTCACTCATGCCGAGAACTTCCGGAAGTTCCGAGGAGATCATGATGATGCTCATGCCCTGTTCCACCAAACGATTCATGATGGTGTAGATTTCGTACTTGGCGCCGACGTCGATACCGCGGGTCGGTTCGTCCAGAATAAGGATTCGTGGCTCCACGAAGAGCCACTTGGCGATCGAGACCTTCTGCTGATTTCCGCCGGAG
>JAHFSN010000077.1 GCA_023265735.1 Spirochaetaceae bacterium
CCTGGTTTCCTGCCCGTATCGGAAGGCAAAGCAGTCCGCGTGGTGGACGAGCGGCCTAAGATGCCGCCAGGCGACCCAACCAGTTGCCCGTAAGCTAGGGCTAGGATCTCGCCGTTCTGACGTCGTCTCGGGGACGCTCCGGTCCTCGACGTACTTCCAGTACGCCTGCGGGCGTCGCGTCCCCTCGGCTTAGCCAGAACGCCGATCTCCGTCGCCCGATCTACACGGGCATCGCGAGGGTTCGCCTTGGGGGCAGATTTTCGGAAAACTGACAAAAAAACTCAGAAAATGTCTTGACGGAACAGTCGGGATGATTCATTTTACCTTTAGGTTAAATGAAAGCTTCTGGACCGCCCATGCCTGACTCCCTCAGCCTCACGTTTGGCGCCCTGGCCGATCCGACCCGGCGCGCCATGCTGACGCGTTTGCGTCGGGGGGAGGCGACGGTGACCGAGTTGGCTCAGCCCTTTGCTCTGAGCCTGCCGGCCATTACGAAGCACCTCAAGGTGCTCGAGAGGGCGGGGCTGATCTCCCGAAGCCGGGAGGCCAAGTGGCGGCCCTCGCGGCTCGATGCAGGGCCCCTGAAGGAAGCCGCGGGCTGGATTGACCAGTATCGTGACTTCTGGGAAGCGCAGTTTGACCGGTTGGATGAGTACCTGAAGCAGCTGCAGCATGAAGGGAACAAGGAGGAGTGATGGGAAAGGTTTTCGTCAACATCGGCCTGAGCCTCGACGGTTATATGGTCCCCGAAGGGATGGCCCTGGGGCACTGGGACAATCCGGGCTACAAGAACTGGGGAGCCCAGTGGGGCGCCATGATGGGCTGGATCATGCCCCTGAAATCGTTTCGGGAGCATCTCAAGATCGGCGAGGGCGGAGAGACCGGACTGGTCGACGATATGGTGCGCCACACGTTTGAGCGCATCGGTGCCAATGTCATGGGGATGCGGATGTTTGAAGGGGGAGAAAAGGGGTGGCCCGAGGAGGCGCCGTTCCACACCTCTGTCTTCGTCCTTACCCACCAGAAGCGAACCCCTTGGGTCAGGCCGGGAGGCACGACCTTCTACTTTGTGAACGACGGTTTTGCTTCGGCTCTGGCTCAGGCTCGGGAAGCTGCGGGGACGAAGGACGTCCGCATTGCGGGCGGCGCCCATGTGATTCAGCAGGCCCTGGCGGCTGAGGTGGTCGACGAACTTGAGATCGCTTTGGCCCCGGTGATTTTTGGGGGAGGGCTACGGCTGTTCGAAAACGTCCCCGACACCATTCCCGCGTTCCGGGTCGAGAGCGCTCTCCATACGCCCCAGGCCACCCATCTCCGCTACGTGCGGGCTTCGGAGGTCCACTGATGGGAACCAAAGAAGATTTGGTGTTGACTCGAGTGCTGGCTGCTCCCAGGTCGTTGGTCTGGAAAGTGTGGACCGACCCTGCCCACCTGGTCCGATGGTGGGGACCCGCGGGCTTTGCCCTCAAGGTGGCCAAGTTCGATCTCAAAGTCGGCGGACTCCTCCATTATTCCATGACCGCGCCAGAATCGAACCTGCCGATCTGGGGGAAGTTCGAGTACGACGTGGTCCAGCCCGTGGAGCGATTGGAATTCCGCAGCGCGTTTTCTGATGACCAGGGAGGAACTGTACCGAATCCCATGAGTCAGGTCTGGCCCTTGCAGATCTCCAACGTCCTCACCCTGACCGAGGCCGACGGTCAAACCACCCTGACCCTGCGAGGAAGGCCGTTCCACGCCACCGAAGAGGAGGCCCAGGCCTTCGCGGACCACCACCCCCACGTGTCCCAGGGGTTTGCCGGCACCTTTGCCCAGCTCGAGGCCTACCTGGCCGACCAGATGGTCGCCGACCGGGCCCTCGTGTATCGCCGCACCTTTGACGCTCCCCGGGCCGTGGTCTGGAAGGCGTGGACCAGTCCCTCCCGCATCGCGGCCTGGTGGGGTCCCTCGGGGTTCGGAAACACGATTGAGGCCATGGACGTCCGGCCCGGCGGTCGCTGGGTGTTCACCATGCACGGCCCCGACGGGACCGACTACCCCAACGAGGTCGTGTACCGCGAGGTCCAGGAACCTTCCCGTCTCGCCTACGATCACGGGGAGCCAGGATCCCCCGCCGAGTTCCAAGTCACTGTCAGCTTCACCGAGGTGGGAGAGAAGACCGAGATCCTGTACCGGATGGTCTTCCCCACCAAGGAAGCTAAGCAGCTTGTCATCGAAAAGTACGGCGCCGAGGAAGGCCTCAAGCAGAACATGGACCGGTTCGCCCACTGGCTGACCAAGTCGGGCCTTCTGCTGACCCGGGTCCTGGGCGCTCCCCGGGCCCTGGTGTGGAAGGCGTTCACCGACCCCGTCCACCTCCAAAAATGGTGGGGACCGGAGCACTTCACCTGCCCCGGGGCCCGGGTCGACCTCCACCTCGGCGGCAAGTACCTGCTGGGGATGCGCGGCCCCGACGGCCAGGAATTCTGGAGCACGGGCACCTACAAGGAAATCATCCTGAACCAAAAGCTGGTCTACACGGACAGCTTTTCCGACGCCCAGGGCCACCCTATCCCCGCAGCGACACTCGGGCTACCCGGTGATTGGCCCGAGGAAGCCCTGGTGTCCATCACCTTCGCCGAACTGGGAAAGGGGAAAACCCTGGTGACCATCCATCAGGAGTACCTGCCCGATGAGTGGAGAGACATGACGGTTTCGGGTTGGTCCACGTCACTGGACAAGCTTCAGAAGATTCTGCCCCCCCAATAAAAGGAGACAATAGAGATGAGAAAGATTGTGGTTCTGACCTTTGTATCCCTCGATGGAGTGATGCAGGCCCCTGGCGGTCCCGACGAAGACCGGGATGGGGGCTTCCCCTATGGGGGGTGGTCCGTAGGTTACTGGGACGATACTTTGGCCTAAACCATGGGCGTCCAAATGGGATCCCCCTTTGAGCTGCTGCTGGGCCGTCGCACCTACGACGTGTTCGCAGCGGCCTGGCCCCAGATCGACGCGGCCAGCCCCATCAATAGTACCCGCAAGTACGTGCTCACCCACCGGCCCCTGCCCCCCGAGACCAACGTCTGGAAGAACAGCGTCGCCCTCGACGCCGATCCAGTCCGGTCCCTGGGCCGCCTCAAGGAAGGGGAGGGCCCCGACCTGCAGGTCCACGGCAGCAGCGGACTGATTCAGCTCCTCCTGGCCCACGACCTGGTCGACGAGCTGTGGGTGAAGATCTACCCCGTGACCCTGGGCTCCGGAAAACGCCTCTTCGGCGAGGGCACCCAAACCGGCGCATGGGAGCTCCTTGGGGCCAAGTCCTCGCCCAGCGGCGTCCTCATCGCCAATTATCGCCGGGCCGGGGCCCTCAAAACCGGTTCATTTGCCCCCTAGACAAAGAAAGGCCGAGGGAGAGTCCCTCGGCCTCGTGTTTCAACCCATCGGAATCCGAGGTTTACAGAACCTTCCAGACCGCGTCGTAATCGGGTTCCTGACCAGTTTCGGGGACTTGCTGCGTATAGACAACGGTATTGTTCTCGTCGAGAACCACCACGGCGCGGCTGAGGATGCCCTCCAGGGGTCCAGAGGTGAACGCGACGCCGTAGTCCTGGCCGAACTTCCTATCACGCATCATGCTCAACGGGACGACGTTCTCTATGCCGTTGGCCTCACAGAAACGCTTGGCGGCAAACGGAAGGTCGGCACTGATGTTCAGCACGACCACGTCGGAACGGTTCTTCACGGCCTCGTTGAATTTCCGGGCCGAGGTGGCGCAGGTTCCCGTGTCGAGGCTGGGGTTGATGTTCAAGACCTTCTTCTTGCCCGAGTAGTCCTTGAGTCCCACGTCCGTCAGGTTGACCGTGGTCAACCGAAAGTCGGGAGCCTTGGACCCCGTCTTGGGGAGGGTCCCGACCGTGGTGACCGGATTGCCTTTGAGAGTGATTGATGCCATAATAAGCTCCTTGGCTGTAAAGTTAGGTGTCGCAAAGCAACAAGGCAAGCGTGATCGGTGCCCGTGAGAATTCTCTCCCGTCCAGTTGACAAAGCAGGGACCCCTCCTTATAGTCATCTTCACGCTTTGCGTGCCTTCATAGCTCAGTGGTAGAGCATCTCCATGGTAAGGAGAAGGTCTGCAGTTCAAATCTGCATGAAGGCTCTCTCGTATTGGTTTCCTGGAGTCAAACTATGGCAAAGAAAAGCAAGGGTGGCGTTGAGTTGATCGCTCTGGTCTGCACTGAGACCGGTCTGAGGAACTACACCACCAAGAAGAACCGTCGCAATAACCCGGAGAAGCTGGAGCTGATGAAATATTGCCCCAAGCTCCGCAAGCATACCCTTCACCGCGAAGGGAAGATTAAGTAAGGTTTTTGATACAGGTCAGTAGCTCCAATGGTAGAGCGGCGGTCTCCAAAACCGTTTGTTGGGGGTTCGAGTCCCTCCTGACCTGCGTTTTTACAAGAGGTGTCCTCCATGAAAAAGATCCAGGCGTTCTTTCGAGAAATGGTGGCCGAGCTCCGAAAGGTGATCTGGCCCAGTCCTGAGAAAGTTGCGGAAAATACTCGCCTCGTCGTCATCTCTACCGTTGTCTTTGCCTTGTTCTTTGGAGTCGTCGACTTCGTCCTCGTGCTCGGCATCAACCTCGTTTTTTAAGGAGGGTTGAATGGCCCGAGCTTGGTACATCCTCCAGACGTACTCCCAATTTGAGAATCGTGTCGAGCGGAATATCCGCCTCCTGATGGAGGAGGGTGGTCCCCTCGCCACCGGTGTTTTTGACATTAAGGTCCCGACCGAGCGGGTTGTGGAAACCAAGAACGGCAAGCGGGTCGAGAAAGAGGTCAAGATTTGGCCCGGCTACATCCTTCTGGAAATGGACCTTCCCAACCTGGGCTGGAAAGAAATCGTGTCCCCCATCAAGCGGCTTCAGGGGGTCAGCGGATTTGTGGGTGTGGTGGGCAACGCCAAGCCCATGCCCGTTTCCAACGACGAAGTGAAGCAGATCCTGATGCGTTCGGGTGACATCAAGTCCGACAAGTCGGTTCTGGTTCAGCATAACTTCCGCGAAGGTATGGAGGTTCGGATCAACGAAGGACCCTTCGAGTCGTTTACGGGAAGCATCGAGGAAGTGAATTTGGTGAAGCAGAAGCTTCGGGTCATGGTGGGCATCTTTGGCCGGGCCACTCCCGTCGAAGTCGACTTCCATCAGGTGGAAAAAGTTTGAACCTGGGCCGAGCCCAGCAGAGTTTTTTGAAAGACTAGCGGTAAAACGCAGTTCAGTCCGGCGGGGTTTCGGCTCCGCTGGCAAGTCGGAACGTTGTTTCCGGCTGTTGGGAGACCTTCCTTGGGAAGGTCGATAGCACCACAAGGAGAGCTGTCATGGCCAAGAAAAAGATCACAGCGGTGATTAAGTTGCAATGCCCCGCCGGCAAAGCAACCCCCGCTCCCCCGGTCGGTCCCGCCCTCGGGCCCCACGGGGTATCCGCTCCCCAGTTCGTTCAGCAGTTTAACGACCGCACGAAGAGCATGGAAGTCGGACTCATCATCCCCGCGATTATCACGGTGTACTCGGATAAGTCCTTCACGTTTATCCTCAAGACGCCCCCGGCGTCCGTGCTCATCAAGAAGGCCACGGGCATCGAGAAGGGAAGTCCCGAGTCGCACAAGACCAAGGTGGGGACCATCAGCAAGGCGAAGGTCGAAGAGATCGCCAAGCTCAAGATGCCCGACCTGAACGCCAACGACATCGAAGCCGCCAAGAGAATCATCGCTGGTACGGCCCGTTCGATGGGTGTTGAGGTGGAAAAATGAAGCACGGTAAGAAATACTCCGCCGCCGTCGAGAAGATCGACGCCGACAAGCTGTACGCCTACGAAGAGGCCCTGGGCCTCGTGAAGACCCTGGCGTTTGCCAAGTTTGACGAAACCGTGGAAATCTCGGTGAAGCTCAACCTGAAGAAGAACCACACCGTCCGCGACACCGTGGTGTTCCCGAACACTTTCCAAGGCGAAAAGAAGATCCTCGTGTTCGCCAAGGGCGAGAAGGCCGACGAAGCCCGGGCCAATGGCGCCGCCTTCGTGGGTGACGCCGACCTGATCGAGAAGATCCGGGGCGGCTGGATGGAATTCGATATCTGCGTGGCGACCCCTGACATGATGAAGGACGTCGGCCGGCTGGGCCCCATCCTGGGCCGCCGAGGCCTGATGCCCAACCCGAAGACCGGTACGGTGACGAACGACCTGACCGCGGCCATCAAGGAACTGAAGGCCGGGCGGATCGAGTTCCGGGCCGACAAGACGGGCGTGGTTCACCTCCCCGTGGGCAAGGTTTCCATGGAGCCGACCAAGGTCAACGAAAACGTCCAGACCTTTATGACCGAACTGGAGCGCCGGCGCCCCGCCGACCTCAAGGGCGACTACATCAAGTCCGTCGCCGTCAGCTCCACCATGGGACCCGGCGTGAAGATTCAGTTCAAGATCGCCAAGGACAAGGAGTAAGCCATGTCGGAAAAGAAGATTCAGCCTGCCAAGATTGAAGCCGTCGCCGACCTCGAAAAGCAATTCGAGGGCGTCAACGACTATATCTTCGCCAGCTACCGCGGCATGACCGTGGAACAGCTCTTTACCCTTCGGCGCCAGCTCCGCAAGGAGAACGCCGAGTTCAAGGTCGTGAAGAACAACTTCGCCAAGATTGTGTTCCGCAACCGCAAGGCCGACGGACTCGACGGATACTTGGTGGGACCCACCGCCGTGGCCCTGGCCCGGAAGGATTCGGGCCCCGTGGCCAAGATCCTGGTGGAGTTCGCCAAGGAAGTTCCTACCCTCGAGCTCAAGGGCGGTTACATTGGCGGCGGCGTGTTCGACGCTAAGCAGGTCGAGGCGTTCTCGAAGCTGCCCGGAAAGAACGAGCTGCTGTCCATGCTGATGGGAACCATGAAGGCTCCTGCCCAGAACATGGTCTTCGCCCTCAACGGTGTGGCTTCCAAGCTGGTTCGCACCCTGGCTGCGTACGGAGAAAAGAAAGCTTCGGGAGAGTAGTCCCCCGAAGATAGAAAATCCCTCTGGGTCAGTCTTCGAACGTAAGCCTGCTGTCCCGGTTGTAAGAATAAAGGAGAAGATAATATGGCTAAGCTCTCTCTCGACGAAATCGTCAATGCGGTTTCGGAACTGACCGTCCTCGAGGTTTCCCAGCTGGTGAAGGCCTTCGAAGAGAAATTTGGTGTGACCGCTGCCGCTCCCGTGGCTGTTGCCGCTGCCGGCCCCGCTGCCGCTGCCGCTCCCGCTGCCGAGGAGAAGTCCGAGTTTGACGTGATCCTCAAGTCCGCTGGTGAGAAGAAGATCGACGTGATCAAGGCTGTCCGCGAGATCACCGCCCTGGGCCTGAAAGAAGCCAAGGACCTGGTGGAAGCTGGCGGCAAGGCCGTCAAGGAAGGTGTCAGCAAGGCCGAGGCCGAAGACATCAAGAAGAAGCTCGTTGCTGCGGGCGCTGAAGTTGAAATTAAGTAAGGGATTCGCCCTTACTGCCGTTTTCTCGTAGACCGCCGAATCGAACTGGGAGTTTGCGGAATGGAAGTTCCGCAAACTCCCAGGGACATTCGGTGGCTTTTTTTGTCAGGGGGGACACATGAATTTGACACGTCCGAAGAAGATAGATCGGGTGTACATTGGCAAAGAGGCCCAGGAGGTCATGGAGCTTCCCGACCTCATCGACATCCAACTGTCATCCTACGAGCGCTTCCTCCAGAGGGTCACCCTTCAGGATAAGAAGCCCTTGAATCGCCAGGGTCTGGAAGAAGTGTTCCAGGAAACCTTCCCCATCGTCAGTCAGAACGAAGAACTGACCCTCGAATACAGTCATTATACCCTAGATGAAGCTGGGGTCAAATTTTCTGAGAACGAATGCAAAAA
>JAHFSN010000078.1 GCA_023265735.1 Spirochaetaceae bacterium
GGTATCGGGCACGGTCTGCATGGACCAGTTTCTCGTGGACCTGGGCCCGGATTCCGGAGTTTCGGCGGGCGACGAGGTCATCCTGTTTGGCCCCCCGTCACCGAAACGCCAAGTTCAGCCACCCACGGCCGCCGACCTGGCCGAAATCGCGGGAACCATCAGCTACGAACTGCTTTGCGGAGTGTCGGCCCGGGTACCCCGGCTCGACGCGTAACGAAGATCTTCGCCCTACAGACCGGCGGCCTCGGCCTTGATGATTTCTCGCAGTTCGGGAAATTGCTTGGCGTACCGCAGGGTCGCCTGCAGGAATCCGGGAATGTTCCCGGTGTCGAGCCGCTCCCCCTCCATGCGCCGGTAGACCACCTTTCCCGCCTTCATCAGCTTGTTGAGGGCGTAGACGTGGAAGTACTCTCCGGTGGTGTGGTGCCGGTAGCCTTCCTCCAGATGGTCAAAGAACTCGGGCGTGTAGAGGTAGCGCCCCATCGACGCTTCCCGGCTGGGCTCTGTCCCCACCGGGGGCTTCTCCACGATATCTCTGACGTGGAGCCCGTCGGGCGCCAGGTCGAGGACGCCGTACCGGTTGAGTTCCGGCGGATCGTAGAAGCTCGCCAGGACGGTACAACCGGTTTCTTGATAGGCCTCGATGAGCTGCCCCGCCAGGGGCTTGGGTCCAAGGTGGAGGTCGTCGGGGTAGGCCACCACCACGGGCTCGCCGCCGATGAGGGGTTTCACCTGCAGGAGGGCGTGGCCCGTGCCCTTCATCTCCATCTGCCTCACAAAGCTGAAATGGGCGGGGTACGGACGGATCAGGTCGAGTTTCGCCTGGGCGTGCTCGGACTCAAACAGGGCCTCTAGTTCCATTTCGCGGTCGAGGTAGTCCTCGACGGCCCGTTTCCTTCGGCTCGTGATGACGATGATGTCGGTGATGCCGCTGGCGAGGAATTCCTCGATAATGAAGGCGATCGACGGCTTGTTGAGAAGGGGGAGCATCTCCTTGGCAATGGTCTTGGTGACCGGGAGAAATCGGGTGCCGTAGCCCGCCGCGACGATGACGCCTTTCATGCAAGAACTCCTGAGGGGACCGAGGGCGGTCCGTTCGCCATAGTAGTGGACCCGGGCCAAACGGACAAGAACCGGGAGCGGCGTGGTATAGTCGACCCATGCGGATCCTTGTTGTTTTTGTGGGATGTCTGGTCTTGGGTGGTTGCTCTCTGGAGGCGAAAATGACGCTTCAACCCGCCGGGGCCCTCGACGTTGAGAGTGTGGTCACCCTAAAGGCCCCCGCCAGGGAGGCGTGGAAGAACCTCAGAGACCTCGATCCTAGCCTTCCGCCGGACCCCTTTGCCCCCGGGCTCTGGCGGGGCTTGGGTCCCCAAGCCAAGATCGTTCCCACGGACGCGGGGACGACCCTCGGCTTTGGAATCGCCGAGCCGAAGAAGTTCTTCCCGGGCCTGAAGGCCTCGCCGGGAGAATGGGACCTGGTGATCGACAGGGCCACCGTTCGCAAGCTGGCGTCGATGAGCAGTTGGGGAGACTCCCCCGCCCTGGACTCCCTCATCCCCAGCCCCGAGACCCAAGTGACCGAGGCGGACTACCGAGACCTGCTCGCGTACTTTCTGGGACCCAACGTCAGCTCCCAGGCGGCCCGGGCCTTGATCGATGGCTCCACGGTCCAGCTCACCTTGATCGCCCCTCGTCCCGTGGTCAGCGCCGAAGGCGCCGTTTCGGTGACCGGAAACCAGGCCGTGTACCGCTGGCCCCTCGTCCGTGTTCTGGCTCTCACGACGCCGATCCGGCTTCATCTCACATTCTGAGGAGGCCGCTTGACAGACGGTGGGGCTTTCCCTATAGTGCCTGTGTCTGTCCCGTTAGCTCAGTGGATAGAGCGAGCGCCTCCTAAGCGCTAGGTCGGACGTTCAATTCGTCTACGGGACATTGAACGGTTTGACCGCTCCCGGAATCTGAGAAATTGGGGTGGTAGCTCAGTTGGTTAGAGCGCCGGCCTGTCACGCCGGAGGTCGAGGGTTCGAGCCCCTTCCATCCCGAGAAACCGAACCGTGTGGTTCGGTTTTTTTTTGCCCAGAGCGTTTCTTAAAACTCCACGACGAGGCCATCGTAGGCCGGTGCCATCCCCGTGGGCAGGGTGGGCGCCCAGACCGCGTGGTCCACATCGTGGGAGAAATGCGTGAAGTAGGTGTTCTTCGCCCCCACCACCCGGGCCATTTCGACGGCCTCGTCCAAACTGAAGTGGGTGGGATGCGGTTTGGAGCGGAGGGCTCCCAGGATGAGAACGTCGAGGCCTTTCAGCTGACCCAAGGTGGCGTCGGGAATTCCGTTGCAGTCCGTTAGGTAGGCCAGGCCCCCGAACCGAAAGCCCAGGATCCGGGCGTCTCCGTGCTGAATGTCCAGCGGCAAGACCGACAGCCCGGACACGACGACCGATGTGCCGGCTTCGAGACGACGAAAGTTCAGCCGGGGCCGCGACGTCTTTCCATCACCCTCTCGGAAGAAATAGGGAAAGGACTCGTGGACGACCCCCGTGGTGGCGTGGTCGGCCCAGACGTCGATGGGACGCTTCCAGGAAAGGGGCCGCAAATCGTCGAGACCCAGGATGTGGTCGGCATGGGCATGGGTGAGGAACACCGCCTCGAGGTTCTGCAGGTCGGCATCGAGGGCCTGGGTCCGAAAGTCAGGTCCTGCGTCCACCAGCCATGACTTCTCGCCTTCCTCGAGGAGGACGGAGGCCCGCCGCCGCCGGTTCCGGGGATCGGGCGACCGGCAGACGTTGCATTGGCAACCGACCATCGGCACCCCCGTCGAGGTTCCTGTGCCCCAAAAAGTCAGCTTCACCCGGCGGCTCCCGCGTTGTGTTTGGGACGGAGGTTCCTTTGAAAACGGAAATCCTCGATCAGTTCCAACCAGTCGAGGTGGAAGTCGACGAGGAAGCCGCCCTGACCGTCGACGGTTCCTTCGAGGACGAACGGCTTGTCGCGGGCCACAAACCTGAGCTGGAACGGACCCTGGGTCGCAGGCGGCAGCCCCTTCAGGACCAGGCGCTTGGTGTGGAACGAAGTCACTTCGACCCTCCACTTCTGGTCGCCCGAAACCAGCAGGACTTCGGGTCCCAGTTTGAGGAGCCGGGCGGCCGCCTCCGTCAGGTCAAAGGCCTCGGAAGCCAGGGACTCCCAGGATTGCTGCCGTCCTTCCAACTCCTCCAGGTACTGGCCCAGGAACTGAATAAATTCCGCCGGGAGAGACTTGAAGCGGATTTCCAGGAAACAGACATTTTTCCGCTCGGGGACGGGAACGAGGTCGGTGAGTCCGACCCGCAGGGGAAACCTCATGACGTCGTTCATCTCGGGGTTATCGAAGGTCAGGATGAGGATGTGGGTTCCAGTTTTGAATTTCGAGAACAGGTTGATTTCGGAGGGCGTGAGGACGGCCAGGAGCCTACCACCTTCGGCTCCCAGGGTGGCGGGGACGCAATTCAAGGTGTATTCGCCCAGTTTGAGGACGGTCTGATTCGCCACAAAGCCGGTTCGCTTCAAAAAGAACGCATCCACCTTGAGGGTCGTTTGGCCGAGCCTCTCCATGACAGATTGGGGATCGCGCGGGGGCATGATTCCATCTTAGCTTGCCCAATGGTCCTTCGTCCAGTAAAGTGAATTTTAGATGCGTTATGGCGAACTGACCTTTCTGGTCGTTTTGGTGATTTACCACGCCTTTCTCCTGGTTCCCCGGTTCCGCCGGCCGTTTGCGGCAAACTATCTGGTCTTCCTGGCGGGGGCCGCCTTGGGCTGGAACCTAGGACTGGAGGGGCTGCGGTGGCAGACCCTCCCCGCCATCGTCCTCATCTTGGTCGACCTCTTCGTCCTCTTCCCCTCCTTCGCCTCGCTTCGGGGCCGGGCGCCCCAACGAGGATTTTTCCGGTTCGTGGGGCGCTTCTTTCGTGGACTCCTCGCTTGGGCGGGGTGGCTGGTGGCCGTGGCATCCGTCGTCCTCGCGGTGGCGTTTCCGCTACCCCGGGTAGAGCTGACGGGCGGACTGCCCCCCGGCTACCGGGTGGTCCGTTTCCCGGCCAGTGCCGACCAGGCGCCCGTAGAACTGCAGATCTGGTACCCCGCCTCGGGAGACCTTCACTCCGCTAGCCGGCCGAATTCCCTCACGGAAACCTGGCAACGGCAGCGCGAAGCCGGAGGCCTTCCGGTGTTCTGGCAGTCTTACCTCGACAGACTCCCATCGTCCCTGATCAAGGGAGGAAAGCTCGCCTCCGCCGGCACGAAGTACCCCGTGGTGTACGTGGCGGTTCCCCGAGGCCAGGACCCGTCGGATTTCGGCTACCTGTTCGAAGACCTGGCCAGCCGCGGCTTCCTGGTGGTGGCCCCCACGGCCGTGACCCCGATGAAGGGGCCGGCCGCCTTCTCGTGGACAGCTACCTGGACGGAGCTCTCCCGGCCCTTCGTAAAGCCCGAGCTGTGGCTCGAACCCGAGCTCTCCAACAGAACCAAGGAGGGCCCCGCCGACTACCACTGGCTGGTGCCGGCCCAGGCGGCGCTCAAACAGCTGGATGGGGAACCAGGGGACCTTCTCTTCGGATCGGTGGACTGGACCCACCAGGGACTGTGGGCCTGGGGGACCAGCGGAGCTCCGCCGTCGTCGGCACCGCAGGTCCTCGGTCTGAGGGGAGTGGTTCAGGCGGGAGGAACCGTCCCCGCTGGCCACCAAGCCAAGGTCCCCGAGCTATGGATTATGGCGGGGGCACCGCCTCCCGACTCTCCTCGCCTGTGGACCCTGACCACGGGCCACCTTCAGAGGTCCGACTTGGCCGACGCGGCCTACCTGAAGCCGTACCTCGCCTTCTTTGGTCTCAAGTCGCAGGCGGACGCAGGACCCCACGCCGTGCTCCGGCAATACCAGGCGGCCTTCTTCCAGTTTGTGTTCTGGTCCGAGGGCAACACGACATTCAGCCAGACGGTTCCGGAAGTCCCGGGGATCACCCTGACCGGGAAGTAGAGGCCTTTAGGACAGAAGGTCGTCCCAGACGAGGCCTTCTCCCGCGGGAAGGTCTCGTTGAAGTTTCTTGCCCAGGACCGTCTGTTCCCATTGGGGCGAAAGCCCGGGCCGTAAAACCTTTTCTGTCCGCAAAACCGCCAGGTCTCCGGGGACCAGCCGATGCCCGGCGGCCAGGGCCCGCACGGCGTGGAGGCTCCGGTTCGTCCTTTCGTAGTTCGCCCTCTCTGCCGGGGCCAGGACCTTTCGTCCCGTGCCCAGGACGGCCTCGACCCGTTGGTCGCCGTAGCGTTCCCGAACCAGGGTATCCCATTGGACCTCGGGAGCTCCTTCCAGACTCCGCAAGGCCTCGACCATCTGGCGGAACAGGGGCGGGTCGAGGGCGATGGGGTCGTCGAGTCCGGGGTCCTGACGGCTGAGGCAGAGGTGCTTCTCGATCAGCCGCGAGCCGGCGGCCCGGCCAACTACCGGAACAAGCTCGGGGTCCATAGAATGGTCAGAGACCCCCACCGGGCAGCCAAACAGCGTCGCCAGGGGCCTCAGGACCCGCAGGTTGTACTGTTCGGGCGGCGCCGGATACGCCGTGATGCAGTGGAGGAGGCTCCGGGGGAGGTCCTCGAAGATCTCCACGGCCCTCTCGATGTCCTCGAGACGGCTGACACCCGACGACAGGACGACGGGCTTCTCAAAGGATCGGAGCAGGTCGAGCAGGGGAAAATGGTTGAGTTCGGGGGACGCAACCTTGAACCACGCCGAGCCCAGGTCCTCGAGGAGCCGCGCCGACCGAAGGCCAAAGGGGGACGCCAGGAACACGAGACCGGCGGCCTCGGTGGCCTCCTTGCAGAACCGGTAGAAGTCCTCGTCCTGCTCGACCTCGCGGAACCTGTCGTAGAGGCGTACCCGTCCACCAGGAAGATCCAGCTCGCCGGTGAGCGGGTGGATGATCTCATCGGCAAAGACAACCTGAAACTTGGCGCAATCGGCCCCTGATTCGGCGGCAGCGTGGATGAGGTCAGCCGCCTTGCCACGGTCGCCCAGGTGACCCGTTCCAATTTCCGCGATGACGAAGATGCCGCCCTCGCGTTCCAGGGGATGGATCATCGCCGGGGCTTGATCACGTCGAAGCCGGTGTACGGCACGAGATTCTTGGGAATGCGCACCGAGCCGTCGGACTGTTGAAAATTCTCCAGGATGGCGATGATGCCCCGGCTCACGGCGATGGCGGTGCCGTTGAGCATGTGCACGGGTCGGTTCTTGCCGTTGGCGTCTTTGTAACGGATCCCCAGGCGTCGGGCCTGGAAGTCGGTGCAGTTCGACGTCGACGTCACCTCGCCCCACTCCCCTGCCCCACGGCCAGGCATCCAGGCTTCTAGGTCGTACTTGCGGTAGGCCGGAGCCCCCAGGTCCCCGGTGCAGGTGTCCACGACCCGGAACGGGATCTCCAGGCCTGAAAAGATCTCCTCTTCGATGGCCCGCAGCTCCTCGTGGAGCTTGTCGCTCTGTTCCGGCAGGCAGTAGGCGAACATTTCGACCTTGGTGAACTGGTGGACGCGGTACAGGCCCTTGCTGAACTGGCCGGCGGCGCCCGCTTCGCGGCGGAAGCAGTGGCTGAGCCCCGCCATCCGGATGGGCCCGGCGCTCAGGTCGAGGATTTCGTCGGAGTGATACCCGCCCAAGGTGATCTCGGCGGTGCCCACCAAGCAGGTTCCCGTTCCTTCGAGGGGATAGATGTTGGATTCTTCACCTCGGGGGTTGAAACCGATGCCTTCGAGGATCTCCTCCTTGGCAATATCGGGCGTAATGAAGGGCGTAAATCCCTTCTTGACCAGGAGATCCATGACGTAGCGAACCAGGGCCAGTTCGAGGAACACGCCCTCATTCTTGAGAAAGTAGAACTTCGTCCCCGCCACCTTGGTCCCGGCTTCGAAATCGATGACGTCGAGTTTCTCGCCGAGCTGCACGTGGTCGAGGGCGGGAAACCCCAGTTTCGTCGGTTCCCCCACCCTCTTGATTTCAAGGTTGTCCTTGTCCTCTTTCCCCACCGGCGCCTGGGGATGCGCCATGTTGGGAATGCGCATGAGCTCGACCTTCAGGGCCTTCTCGGCGGCCTCCACCTCGACCTCGGCCGCGGCAATGGAGTCCTTGATCTGCTTCCCCTCGTCGATGAGGCCCTGGCGGACGGCCGGCTCCAGCTTCCCCTTCATCTTCGCGGCGTTCTCATTCCGGGCCGCCCGAAGTCCCTCGAGCTTCTGGATGGTTTGGGATCGCTGGTCGGCGGCGGCCAGAACGGCGCGGGGATCGGCCTTCATATGCCGGTTGCGGATGTTGGCCTCTACGGCCTCAAGGTTGTCGCGGATGAAATTGATGTCTAGCATGGTACGACATTTTACAGGAAACGCGCCGGTTCAGCCAATGGGACTAGGAGAAGGCTCGGGCCGTCAGGGCCTCGAACTGCTCCAGGGTTGTGGCGATGTCCCGGGGACCCTTGGCCTTCATCATGGACGGGTAGAACTCCGGATTCGTCAAAAGGAGGGCCAGGCTCCTCAAGACGCGGATGTGGGCGTCTGGCTGGTCGTCGTCCCCCACCAGGCAGAAGACAAGGTGGACGGGTTCGCCGTCGAGGGACTGGTACTCGATGCCCTCACGGCTGACGCCCAGGAGCCCCACGGTCTTGCCCAAACCCGGCACGTGGGTATGCGGCAGGGCGATGTGCCGGGCGATGCCCGTGGTCATCTGCTTCTCCCGGTCGAGGAGGCCAGCCAGGAGGACCTCTCGGCTCACCCCCGGGCAGAGCGGGACGAGGTACCCCGCGAGTTCGCGGAACACCTCGTCCTTGCTTCGGGACTTCAACTGGGGAACAATTCCTTC